>VBAB01000101.1 GCA_005888525.1 Alphaproteobacteria bacterium | reverse complement strand
CGCCATCGTCGACGCCCTCGGCCTCATCTCCGACGCCACCCCGCTCTAAGCCGAACGCACCATCATCGGCGGTCTGTGTCTCAGCCGCCTTCGGTTTCCCCCACAGCGAGGTCGCCTCCTTGCGCCCAGGCCACCATGACGGCCCACGCAACGGAAAGAACAATGGGGCCGAAGAACAGCCCAACAATTCCGTACGCGATCGTGCCGCCGATGACTCCGACCATGATCACCGGCATTGGAGTGGTCAGCCCCCGCGCCATCAGGATTGGTTTGAGGACGTTGTCGATTAAACCGACTGGGATCATGTAGGCGGTGAAGATCAGGGCCTGCATCGTTTCCATCGCCGTCCAGCTCCAGACGACGATTGGCAAAAACAAAATCGCTGGCCCAACCTGGAGGATGCCGAGCAGAAGAGCAGCGAAGGCGAGCACGCTGGCAGCGGGAATGCCGACCGCTAGGAAGGCTGCCCCAGCGAGGACTGCTTGCAAGAGCGCGATGCCGACAACGCCACGCGATACGTTGCGTACGGTGGCGCCGGCCAGTTGCACGAATTCCTTGCCTCGCTGGCTGAGCGCTCGATCCAGAAAGACGCTCAGCGCATCGACCATTCGAGGTCCCCGGGGCAACAAGAACCCGGCAATCACGATCGAGACCAGGAGCTCGAGAAGTCCGAAAAATGCACTCTGGGCGACGCCGAGCAACTTTCCGCCGACCGGCTTGAGCATCGGTGCCACCTCTGTCAACGCAACCTTCATGTTGGTCGCCGCGAGGCTCCACAAATGATGCAGACGCTCGCCGATGAGAGGCCAGGCCTTCACCGATTCGGGAGGCAAAGGAATTGCTGGTGATCCGGTGTCGAGCTCCGTGACCAAGGAGCCAACGCCGCTGATCATGCCAAAGCCGAGCCACGTCACAGGGCCCACGACGACTATCAAGCACAGGAACGTAACAAGTGCCGCGGCCAAACGGGGGCTCAGGCGTCGCGTCAGCCAATCGAACAGCGGATAGAGTGCAACCGCTAGTATGGCGCTCCACAATCCGATCGTCACGAACGGAGCGATGACACGAAATGACCAGTAGCCGAGAAAACCGATAAAGCCCAGGCGGATCGCCAGATCGATGGTTGCGTTACCGAGTATCCGAGCGGGCTCCTGGTCGCCTCCTGCGGTCATCTCGAGCCACCGTCTCTTCGCTTTTCAGTGTACCTCGGCAATGACCTTGAGCGGCAGTCGTGAAATTCGATGGGCCGTTGCCACATGGCGTGCGGGCAGCTTTACCTTCGCTCGCGGCACGCGCTCGTAGGGAATGTTCGCAAGCAGATGCTCGATGATGTTCAACCGGGCCCGCCGCTTGTCGTCGGATCGCGCGACGAACCAGGGCGCCCACGCGGTATCCGTCGCCCTGAACATCTCATCGCGCGCGTGGGTGTAGTCGTCCCAACGTGCAAAGGACTTCAGATCCATCTTGGAGAGCTTCCAGGTCTTGCGCCCGTCGTCGATCCGGGCTTTTAGCCGCATTTCCTGCTCTTGGGGGCTCACCTCGAGCCAGTACTTGAGCAAGATGATTCCCGAGTCGACCATGGTCTTTTCGACTTGCGGAGCAACCCTGAGAAAGCGCTTTGCTTCTTCTTCCGTGCAGAAGCCCATGACGCGCTCCACCCCGGCGCGATTGTACCAACTGCGGTCGAAGATTACGACTTCTCCCCCAGCCGGTAGGTGCGGCAAGTACCGTTGAACGTACATCTGGGACTTCTCGCGCTCGGTCGGAGCGGGAAGAGCGACCACGCGGAATACCCGCGGGCTCACCCTGGCGGTAATCGCCTTGATCGCGCCGCCCTTGCCGGCGCCATCGCGACCTTCAAACACGATGCAGATCTTCTTGGCCTCGTGCCGTACCCATTCCTGAAGGTCGACCAGCTTCACATGCAGCTCGCGCAGCCTGCTCTCGTAGTCCTTGCGCTTGAGGCCGGGCTTTTCGCCTGGCTCGCCGCCGTCGCCGGCTGGTGCATCGTTGCCAATCCGCCCCCCTTTGCGGTCTTTCTTGTCCTTGGGCATGTCCGGGTGCCTCGTCCGCTTTCACATCGGTCCAACCATACAGCCACTCGCCCGCAAGGAAGCTCGGAAGACGTCATGATGGTAAGCGGTGCTCTGCCGAGGCGCTTCAATGACCGACGGCCAAGAATGTCAGCGGCTCTCACTTCCGGCGCTTTGCCGACGGCCGCCGTCCTTCGGCTTTCGGAGCACGGCGGCGGTGGAGGGAAATTCCATCTGTCGGCAGGGTGACGCACACCGACGCTAGCTACGCCTGCCGCCGCACCACGAAGGCTGCGGCCTCGCGCAGGATGTCGGCGCTGGGCCCGAACGGCTCCAGGGCGGCGATCGCCTGTGCCTCCAGGAGGCCGAGCCGCGCCCTTGCTGCCGGCACGCCCAGCGCGGATACGAGCGTGGCCTTGCGGGCGTCCTTGCCGGCCGCCTTGCCCATGACGCCCACCTCGCCTTCGACGTCGAGCAGGTCGTCGGCGATCTGGAAGGCCGCACCCAGCCGCTCGCCGTACTCCACCAGGGCGCGGCGCTGCGACGCTTCGGCGTATCCGAGGATGGCGCCGGCCTCGCAGGCAAAGCGGATGAGCGCGCCGGTCTTCAAGCTCTGCAGGTGCTCTATGTGCGCGAGGTCGGGCAGCGCGGGGGTGCCCAGCTTGTCCGCCTCGAGGTCGAGACACTGCCCCCCCGCCATGCCGGCCGCGCCCGAAGCGCGCGCCAGACCGGCGATGAGCTCGGTGCGCACGCGTGCGTCGGCGTGCGCCGCCGGCGCGGCCAGCAGCTCGAACGCCAGCGTCAGCAGCGCGTCTCCCGCCAGGATGGCGGTCCATTCGTCGAAGGCCTTATGCACGGTGGGCTGGCCGCGGCGCAGATCGTCGTCGTCCATGGCCGGCAGGTCGTCGTGAACGAGCGAATAGCAGTGCACGCATTCGAGCGCCGCCGCCGTTTCCAGCGCGGCCTCATGTGCAACGCCGAACAAGCCGGCGCACTCGAGCACCAGAAAGGGACGCAGCCGCTTGCCGCCGCCGAGAGCCCCAAGCCGCATGGCCTCGACCAGCCGATGCGGGGCGCCGGCCGCGGCCGCATCGTCGAGACGCGCGGCAAG
>VBAB01000069.1 GCA_005888525.1 Alphaproteobacteria bacterium | reverse complement strand
CCAGCATCGATGCCGCCACGAGCGCGAACAGCGTCCACACCGGCGCTGAGTTCGCGGCCAGGATCCAGCCGCCGATCGCGATCACGGCCAGGCGCACGGTGGCGGCCAGCACGGGGCCCAGCACCCGGCCCGAGCCCTGCGAGGCGAAGTAGAGCGCCATGCCCATCCCGACGAAGGCGAACGCCGGTCCTGCCAGTCGGAGGTAGAGATCGGCGGCGGCGCGCACGTCCGGATCTTGCGTGAAGCGGGAAGACCAGATGTCCGGGGCAATCGCCACCGTCAGCCCGATGCCGCCGAGGACGAGGGTGGCAAGGCCCGCTGCGGTCCACGCCACCCGGCGGGCGCGGGCGACGTCGCGGGCGCCGATCGCCATGCCCACCATCGGTACGCTGGCGACGCCGACGGCAAAGGTGATCGGCACCAGCAGGAATTCCAGGCGTGCACCGATGCCGTAGCCGGCCAGCGCCTCGGTGCCGAAGCGGGCGACCAGCGCCGTCAGCAGGAGCACGGTCAGCACCGACTGCAGCGGCGAGAAGGCGGCGAGCGCGCCGACCTTCAGGATGTCGAAGAACATTTCGCGGGTCAGGCCGATGCCCCTGAATTTCAGCGTCACGCGCGCCCGGCCGGACTGCAGGAACCACAGCAGGAACAGCGCACCAGCAGCGAAGCCGATCACCAGGCCGCAGGCCACGCCGGCGAGGCCGAAGCGCGGGATCGGCCCTAGCCCAAGCCCCAGCGCGCCGCCGAGCCCGATCTGCAGCATTGCTGCCCCGAGCAGCGTCAGCGAGGGCACGCGCATGTTGCCGGTGCCGCGCACTACGGAGGCCAGCGTGTTGAGGAGCCAGACCAGCACCGCGCCAGCCAGCGCCACGTTGGCGTAGGTGAGCGCGTGCTCGAGCACGGGCCCGCGGCCGCCGAGCGCCTGAAATATGGCGGACCCGAAGGCGACGAACAGCACAGAGAACGCCGATCCCGCCGCGGCGCCGATGACGGTGGCGTGCAGGGCGAGCGCCTCCGCGCGAGCCTCGTCGCCGGAGCCCAGCGCCCGGCTGATGGCGGAGGAGACGCCGCCTCCCATGGCGCCGGCCGACAGCATCTGCATCAGCATGACCATGGGAAAGACGAGGGCGATGGCGGCAAGCTGTGTGGTGCCGAGGATGCCGACGTAGGCCGTCTCGGCGATCGCCACCAGCGCGGTCACCAGCATCGCCGCCAGGTTGGGCAGCGTCAGGCGCAGGAGCGTCGGCAGGATCGGCCCGGCCAGCAGCGGGTTGGCCGGTTTGTCCGCGACCGCATCATTCGCGATCGCTCTGGCGTCCAGGGCCATCGGACCTCTCCTCGTGCTGGATCATGTTTGCCTAGCTATCTGCGCGATAGTCACTTGTCAATATATAGTGACTTGCAAATAACGAGCGATAGCCTTACAAGCACCGCATGACTACGGGATACGGCCAAAGGTGCCCGATCGCGCGCGCCCTCGACGTCATCGGCGAGAAGTGGTCGCTACTCATCTTGCGCGACCTCAACCGCAAGGGTCCGCTGCGCTTCCAGGAGCTCGAGCAGGGCTTGCCGGGCGTGGCGCCGAACACGCTGTCGGCGCGCCTCAAGCTGCTCGAGGCGCAGGGCGTGATCGCCACCCGGCTTTATGCGCAGCACCCGCCGCGCTACGAATATTTCCTGACCGAGAAGGGTAAGGCGCTTGGTCCCGTGCTCAAGTCGCTCTATGCGTGGGGCGAGCGCTACGGCGAGCCATGGCGCCCACCACGAGGAGACGCGTGAGCGACATGATCAGGGCAGCCGTCGTCGGCCTGGGCTGGTGGGGACGCACGATCCAGCGCGAGCTGGCCGCGAGCAGCGAAATGCGCGTGGTGCTCGGCGTCGATGTCAGCGCGCAAGCCCGCGCCGCCGCCGCGGCCGAGGGGCTGGCGACCATCGCCAGCTTCGAGGAGGCGCTGGCCCGCAGCGATATCGAGGCGGTGATCCTGTGCTCGCCTCACAAGCACCATGCGGCACAGATCGTGGCCGCGGCCAAGGCAGGCAAGCACGTGTTCTGCGAGAAGCCTCTGTGCACCGGTGTCCGCGAGATGGAGGCCGTCGCGCAAGCCGTGACGGCGGCCGGCGTGCAGCTCGGCATCGGCCACGAGCGGCGCTTCGAGCCGGGCATCATCGAGCTGCGGCAGCGGCTTGCGGCTGGCGAATTCGGCACGGCGCTGCTCATGGACGGCAACTTCAGCCAGGACAAGTTCTTTGCGCTGGCCCCCGACAATTGGCGCCTCTCCGCAGAGGACGCCCCGGTCGGCCCCCTGTCCGCGACCGGCGTCCACCTCATGGACCTGGCGATCGCGCTACTGGGCAGGCCGGTCGAGGTATGGGCGCGGCTGGCGACGCGCGGCAGCAGCTTTGCCAACGGCGATACGCTGGCCGTCATGCTTGCCTTCGAATCGGGTGCGACCGCCCAGCTGACTGCAATATTGGCAACCCCGTTCGTCGGCCGCGTGGCGGTGTTCGGCTCGCAGGGGTGGATGGAGATCCGCGACCGCACGCATCCCGAGCATCCAACCGGCTGGGACGTGACGGTCGTGCATCGCGGGGAATCTCCGGCGACACGCTTCCTCCCGCCGCACCCCTCGGTGCGCGACAACCTCGAGGCCTTCGCCCAGGCGGCGGCCGGGCAGGCCCCCTATCCGGTGAGCCTGGAGGAGATCGCAACCAACGTGCGCACCTTCGAGGCCATCACGCGCTCCGCGCTGAGCGGCCGCATCGAGCGCGTGTGAAGCTCCCGACACGGCAGCTCGGCCTTGGCCGTTGTCGCGCAAATTTGAGGCGCTCCGGTCTTGCTCGCCACAGCGCAGGCGACGATATGCGCGAGCATGAGGCAGACTTCGAAGCCAGGCGCCGGCAGTTTGTCGAATGATGCTCGTCCGGGCGACGAGCTCTCGGCCCACGGCCAGCTGCCCGGCGTCGAGTTTCCCAAGGCCGTCTATCGGTCTGTGGTTGCCGCGTTCGGCTTCATCCTGTTGGCGTCCTGGGCTGCATTTGGAGGCGGCGAGGACTCGGACCTGGCTCTCGGCTTTGCAAGCGTGCTGACCATCGTATTCTTCGCGCTTCCGATCATCATGCGCAAAACGGCCGCTGCGCATTCTGACGACAAGCTGACCGCGCTCCCTGAATTCCTTCGCTCACCCGTCGAGATTGCGACCGGAACCTTGACCGGGGCGGAAGCTTGGTTGCAAGTTCTGATTATTCCCCTGGCGCTGGCATTCGCGGCCGCAGCGATCGGCGCCGTGTACGTGATCGTTGCGTAGCCCCCTCGACCCTCCCAATCGCAGCGGCCCGCCGCGAGCGACCTTACCAAGAGTTCATTCAGCGATCAGCGTGAGCTTTGCTAGGCTCGAGCAATATCATGCGGGATCACGGCCATGCTCACGCTCGCAAAGCGCTGGAGCCATCTTTGCTGCCATGCTAGGGGAGCCGCGAATTGCCGCGCTTTTGGGGTCGGGGAAGACCATCCATGACTGCGACAAATCCGGGAAGCTCGGCCAAGGTCCGCGTAGAGACGGACAGCTTCGGCGCCATCGAGGTGGCGGCCGATAAATATTGGGGCGCGCAGGCGCAGCGCTCGCTCGGCAATTTCAAGATCGGCTGGGAGAAGCAGCCCAAGCCGATCGTGCGCGCGCTCGGCATCGTCAAGCGCGCAGCTGCCGACGTGAACATGGCGCTCGGCCGGCTCGACCCGAAGCTCGGCAAAGCCGTCGCTGCCGCCGCGCAGGAAGTGAGCGAGGGCAAGCTCGACGAGCACTTTCCGCTGGCCGTGTGGCAGACGGGCTCCGGCACGCAATCGAACATGAACGCCAACGAGGTCATCTCGAACCGGGCGATCGAGATGCTGGGAGGCGTGCTCGGCTCCAAGCAGCCGGTGCACCCCAACGACCACGTCAACATGAGCCAGTCGTCGAACGATACCTATCCGACGGCCATGCACATCGCTTGTGCGGAGGAGATCCAGCATCGCCTGCTGCCGGCGCTGCGCCATTTGCACAAAGCGCTCGATGCGAAAGCAAAGGCGTGGGCGCACATCATCAAGATCGGGCGCACGCATACGCAGGATGCGACGCCTCTGACCTTGGGTCAGGAGTTCTCCGGCTACGCCGCGCAGGTGGCAAACGGCATCAAGCGCATCGAAGCGACCCTGCCGGACCTGATGCAGCTGGCGCAAGGCGGCACCGCGGTCGGCACCGGCCTCAACGCGCCCAAAGGCTTCGCCGAAAGGATAGCCGCGCGCATCGCCGAGATCACCGGCATGCCCTTCACCAGCGCGCCCAACAAGTTCGAGGCGCTCGCCGCGCACGACGCCATGGTGATGAGTCACGGCGCCATCAACACGGTCGCCGCCTCGCTGTTCAAGATCGCCAACGACATCCGCCTGCTCGGCAGCGGTCCGCGCTCGGGGCTGGGCGAGCTGGCGCTGCCCGAGAACGAGCCCGGCTCCTCCATCATGCCCGGCAAAGTGAACCCCACCCAGTGCGAGGCGCTGACCCAGGTGTGCGTGCAGGTGTTCGGCAATCACACCGCCATCACCTTTGCCGGCAGCCAGGGACATTTCGAGCTCAACGTCTACAACCCCGTCATGGCCTACAACTTCCTGCAGTCCGTGCAGTTGATGGCGGACGCGAGCGTGAGCTTCACCGATAACTGCGTCGTGGGCATCGAGGCGCGCGAGGACAACATCCGTGCATCCCTTGACCGCTCGCTGATGCTGGTCACGGCCCTGGCGCCGAAAATCGGCTATGACAACGCCGCCAAGATCGCTAAGACGGCGCACAAGAACGGCACCACCCTGCGGCAAGAAGCCGTGGGGGGTGGCTACGTTTCTGCGGAGGAATTCGACAGGATCGTCGATCCCAAGAAGATGATCGGACCGGAGGTGTGATGGGCGACGTCATCAACCTGAACCGCTACCGCAAAGACAAGCAGGCAGCCGAGCGGCAGCGCCGGGCCAACGAGAAGCGTGCGCGCTTCGGTATTCCGAAGAACGAGCGCAACAAGGGTGCCGCCGAGCGGGCCTTGGAGGCGCGGCGCCTCGATGGCCTGAGGCGCGAGGATCGCGCATCCGAGCGCGACGAGTGACCGTTAGGGCCTCACCGTCGCCCAGAGGTTGCAGCGACGTGGCGGCCGCTCCAACGGTTGCGCGGCGGTGACGCAACGAGAGCGCGCTGCGATGAGCCGGCCCGTCAAGCGCTCATTCACCATCGCCGGCCATCGCACGTCGATCTCGCTCGAGGCTGCATTCTGGGACGCCTTGAAAGCGGCCGCGCTGGCCGAGCGTGTCCCCGTCGCCAGGCTGATCGCGCGCATCGATGCGGCGCGCGGCGCCAGCGGCCTTTCCAGCGCCGTGCGCGTGTGGGTCTTGCAGCATTATCGCGAAGGTGCCAGGCGCGGGGGGCGGGCCTAACCGGGTTCCCACCCGCGCCCTGGCCAGGAACTCCGCGCGCCCTTATAAACTTCATATCATGTAGCCTCCCGTGCGGCACACGCCAATTCAGGAGGGCCAATCAAGAAACCCAAGGAGAGTGAGAATGAACAGACGCGAGATTCTCAAAGGCTCGACCGCATTGGCTGCTGCCGCCGCTGCAGGCATCAGGCCCGCTTCCGCGCAAGCCCCCATCGTCATCAAGTTCAGCCACGTGGTGGCGACCGACGCGCCGAAGGGCAAGGCGTGCGAGAAATTCAAGGAGCTGGCGGAGAAGTATACGGGCGGCAAGGTCAAGGTCGAGGTCTACGCCAACTCCTCGCTCTACAAGGACAAGGAGGAGCTCGAGGCGCTGCAGCTGGGTGCCGTGCAGCTGCTGGCGCCGTCGACAGCCAAGTTCGGCCCGCTCGGCTTCACCGAATTCGAGGCGCTGGATCTACCGTTCATTTTTCATGACGAGGCCAACTTCAAGAAGTTCTCGAGCAGCGACCTCGCCAAGCGGATGTTCGCCAAGCTCGAGACGAAGAGCGTCAAGGGCCTCGCCTACTGGGACAACGGCTTCCACGTGATGGGTTGCAACAGGCAGATCCGCAACGTCAAGGACTTCCAGGGCCTCAAGCTGCGCATCCAGGGCTCCAAGGTGCTCGATGCGACCACCAGGGCCTGGGGCGCCATCCCGCAGGTGATGGCCTTTTCCGAAGTCTATCACGCGCTGCAGACGGGCGTCGTCGACGGCCTGGAGAACGTTCCCTCGAATTTCTGGACGCAGAAGTTCTTCGAGGTGATCAAGTACATCGCAGTCTCCTACCACGGCCACCTTTCCTATGCGGTGGTCGCCAACAAGAAGTTCTGGGAAGACTTGCCCGCCGATGTGAGGCCGAACCTCGAAAAGGCGATGACGGAATCGACCGACTACTTCAACTCGATCGCCAAGAAGGAGAATGACGAGGCGCTCGAGGACATCAAGAAGACCGGCAAGACGCAGGTCTATTTCCTGACCCCGGAGGAACGCAAGTCGTGGGTCCAGGCCGTTCTGCCGGTGCACAAGGAGATGGAGAAGCGCGTCGGCAAGGAGACCATCGATGCGCTCTACAAGGTGGTCGATTTCAAACCCGATGCGTGACAGAATAGGCCTCAACAACGGTCGCTAGATCGGAGCGCGCCGGGGACAGTCAGTCTCCGGCGCGTCGTGCATAGGGAGCAAGACGCTGGTGCTGCTGCGCATCCTGAACCGGTTCGAGGAGACGCTGATCGCCTTCCTTATGGCGGCGGCCACCATAATAATCTTCTTCGCCATCCTGCAGAGATACGCCACCGGCGTGCCGGCGCTCTATCCCTACGCACGGACCTGGGATTTCACCTGGGCCCAGGAGCTCTGCATCTACATGTTCGTGTGGATGTGCAAATTCGGCGCGGCCTATGGCGTGCGCACGGGCATCCACGTCGGCGTCGATGTCTTCATCAAGATGCTGGGCATCGAGCGGCGGCGCACCGTAATCCTGTTCGGCCTGTACTGCGGTGCGCTGTTTACGGCCATCGTTGGCACTCTCGGGGCCTATCTCGTGTGGCACATTGGCCAAATCGGGCAGACGTCGCAGGACCTCGAAGTGCCGATGTGGATCGTTTACCTGTGCGTGCCGCTCGGCTCTTACCTCATGTGCTTCCGCTTCCTGCAGGTGGCCTTTGCGTTTCGCCGCAGCGGTGAGCTGCCGAGCCACGATCCCGCAGAGGTCAAAGGGCTCGAGCAGGAGACCCAGCCAGCAGCGGTGCAGATATGACCGCCTCCAGCCCCGCCCAGGAGACCGAGCGGCACCCGCAGGCCGGCAGCACGATCGGCTATTTTCTCATCGTTGTCCCAGTCGCCCTAGTGGCGCTTTGCTTTGCCGCCAAGTACGGGCTCGTCGACCTCGGGCCCGCTGCACGGGGCACGTTGATCTTCGCGCTGCTGTTCGCGCTGATGGTCACGGGCATGCCGGTGTCGATCGCCCTCGGCCTCAGCGTGCTCACGTTCCTGTTCACGCTGACCCAGGTGCCGCTCGAGGCCGTGGCGCTGAAGCTCTTCACGGGCATCGAGAGCTTCGAGATCATGGCGATCCCGTTCTTCATCCTGGCCGGCAACTTCCTCACCCACGGCGGAGTGGCGCGGCGCATGATCACCTTCGCCACGACCATGGTCGGCCACTGGTACGGCGGCCTTGCGCTGGCCGGGGTGATGGCGTGCGCGCTGTTTGCGGCGGTGTCAGGCTCCAGTCCGGCGACGGTCGTGGCGATCGGCTCCATTCTCCTGCCCGCCATGGTGCGGCAGGGATTCCCCAAGAGGTTCGGCGCCGGCGTCATCACCACCTCCGGTTCGCTCGGCATCCTCATCCCGCCATCGATCCCGATGGTCATCTATGCGGTGGCGACCAACAGCTCGGTCGGCAAGCTGTTCATTGCCGGCATCGTCCCCGGCATCATGCTGGCCACCCTGCTGGGCCTCACGACGTGGCGCATCGCACGCAAGAACAACTATCCGCGCTTGCCCAAGGCAACGTGGGGCGCCCGCCTCAAGGCCTTCCTCGACGCCTTCTGGGGTTTGCTGCTGATCGTGATCGTGATCGGCGGCATCTATGGCGGGCTCTTCACGCCGACCGAGGCGGCAGCGATGAGCGCTGTCTACGCGTTCGTCATCGCCGTGTTCGTCTATCGCGACTTGGGCCTCAAGGACGTCCCGGGGGTCCTGCTCGCATCGGCCAATTTGAGCGCCATGCTGCTCTACATCATCACCAACGCGGTGCTGTTCTCGTTTCTCATGACGCACGAGAACATCCCGCAAGCCTTGGCCAACTGGATCACCGCCCAGGGCCTGGGCTGGATCGGCTTCCTGTTGATCGTCAACATCCTGCTGCTGCTTGCCGGCAACGTGATGGACCCATCCTCCATCATCGTCATCATGGCCCCGATCCTGTTTCCGGTGGCGATGAAGCTCGGCATCGATCCCATCCACTTCGGCATCCTGATCACCGTGAACATGGAGGTGGGGCTCTGCCACCCCCCCGTCGGGCTCAACCTCTATGTCGCCTCGGGAATCGCCAAGATGGGCATCACCGAGCTCACCATCGCCGTGTGGCCATGGCTGCTGACGATGCTCTGCTTCCTGGTCGTCGTGACCTATGTGCCGGAGATCTCGCTCTGGCTGCCAAAGCTGCTCGGAATGATGTGATCCGCCAGCCGTAGCCGCTCCCCCGCGCTGTCTCGACGAAAATCGGATGAGACGAATCGCTCAATTGTTCTCTAATTGTTCTTGACACGTTCTCTCCCTCATGCGACCATCGCGCGACCTGTTGGGAGGCGTGTCATGGCGCGGGAGTACGGCTACGGCCAAAGCCAGTCGCAAGAGCCGATGGTGTGGGATCGCGTGGAGTGGCGGCAGGGCGATGGCCGCTACGTCTTCGAGGTGGCGCAGGGCGGGCTGCACGCCACGCTGGCCTCTCCGCACGGCACGAAGCTCACGCTGCCGATGGTCGCCTGGGAAGGTCTGCTCGACGCCCTCGCGGCGGCCCGCAAGACCAAGACGCGCGCCGAGCGCAATCTTCCCGCGCGCACGGGTGCCCGCTGGTCGGAGGCCGAGACGCAGGAGCTCGCGAAGGCGTTCAAGGCCGGCGGCTCGATCGCGCAACTCGCGCGCGTGCACAACCGCACGCAATTCGCCGTCGAGGCCCAGCTCGAGCGGCAGGGCCTGTGGGACCGCGCGGAACGGCGTCCCACGACGCCGGGTGGCGGCGGCACCCATGACATGATGCAGCAGCCTCCATCGAGTGCGACGGGCGCGCCGGGTGGCGGATACCGACCGAGAGGCGAGCCGCAGGAAGCCCGCCGGGCGGCGGGTTATACCGACAGCGAGGCGATGGCCCCGGTCGGCGCATCGCTGCCAATTCCCTTCGGCACGGATCGGGACTAGAGCAAGATCGTTTCATGATCGAAGCACTTCGCTTCGATCATGAAACGTGAATCTTGCTCTCAAATCTATGATGTAGAGCAGGATTCACGCTTCGGCCGCGACGTTGCGGTTCAGGCAAAGTGATTCCATCCGAAGCGATCCTGCTCTAGGGTTGCTCGCAGGGACGGCGGGGCGGCATCAACCAGCGAGGAAACCGCCATGGCAACATATGTTCTGCTGGCCACCTATACGGAGAACGGCCTCAAGGGCATCAAGGACACGGTGAAGCGTGCCGAGTCCGTCCGCGAGCTGGCAAAGAAAGCGGGTCTCGACATGAAGGAGACCTATTGGACGCTCGGGGCCTACGACGTGGTGGCCGTGTTCGAGGCACCCGACGACGAGACCATGACGGCGTTCTCGCTCTCCGTCGCCAAGGTCGGCAACGTCAAGACGCAAACGCTGCGCGCGTTCTCGAGCAAGGACATGGCCGGCATCCTCGGCAAGATGGTGTGACCGGCGACTAGAGCGAGATCGTTCCTGATGGAAGCACTGGGGCTTCCATCCAGGAACGTGAATCTCGCTCTAAACTAAAGAAATAGAGCAGGATTCACGCTTCAGCCTCGACGTTGCATTCGAGGCGATGTGATTCCATCTGAAGCGATCCTGCTCTAGCGCGGGCGGCGATCGCGTCTGCCGTGGGCTAGCGAACGCGTCCGAAGTCGCGACGCGCGAAAGTGTGTGCGCACTATCCGCTCGGGGTTGCAGGATCGTTCCTGCAGCGCTCGGAGTGCTCGGCCCGCAGCTCCCCGTCGACTTGCGAGTTGAGCGCGCGGACACGGGTCACTTGATCGAGCGTCAGCCCTCGAATGCCGCCATCCAAGGAGCTCGCGAGAGCTTGCGTTTCGTCGAGGCCGAGCGTCAACTCTCTGCAGCTCAGCTTCCCTCGCAAGGCACGATAGGCGAATAGACGAGTTCCATTCGCGTAGATCACCGGCGCCGGTCGTTGAGCGATCCAGCTCCGGGTCGGGTCATCGGCCATGAGGCGCAGGAGCAGCGCGCACTGATCCGCGTTGCCGCACGCACCGGGTTCGGTGGCCGGCGCCGCGCGCGCAACGGGTACAGATGCAACTTGCTCGGTGCCGCGCGCCTGCTCTGCAGCTCTAAATCTTGCGGCCGCGACAACCGGCGCTGTTCGCCCATCATCTTTCAATGACACACGCGGGCCTTGCTGGCCTCGAGGGACGTCGCTCGTCTGCGCCTCGAAGAGGGCGCATCCCGTTACCGACAGGCTTCCGGCAATGGCGCAGACAACGCGCCCTAATCTGCGGACACACAGGGTCACAGCTGCAATCCGGGATGCAAGCGGCTCCCTGCACGCCAAACAAATCAGGGGTCGCCACCAACCACACGACGAGTACGCAATACGAGGGTCAGATGGCATATAGAACACGGAACCAGCTGCTGCGTCCCGCCCGCGCTCACGCGCGCTGTGGACAACTTTGCAGGCCATTCACACAAAAGGGAAAATGCTCCCCTGTGGATTGCTTCTATCGCAGCAACGCACGCCAACGGCGCGCAACGAAACGGATGACCCTGAAAAGCGAGGAGAGGACGTAGACGGCGACGAACATGCGAAACAGCAGCGTGTAGTACACGAATGCGGTGACGTTTTGATTTATCCTGATCGGTGAAATTGAGCGCTGGGTGTGCTCCATGAAATCGAACAGCCCCCCGCGCAACATCAAGTCGAGCTGGTAGAACAGCACGCTCACGGCCGACACGCCGGGCTGATTGAAGACGGACCCGTTGACGCGCGACCATCCGAGGATGCTGAGATAGAAGCAAAACACAGTGAGTGCAAAGAGCGCGCCGAGCTGCGAGAGAAACCGCAATACGAGACGACGGTAGAGCCGCAGTTTGACGTCAGGCGCCACGAACCTGAAAATCACACGCGACACGATCGAAGCCGGCGCGTTGCCCATCGGTATTGCGCGCACCACGAGCTCGGTCAGGGGCGCGAGAAGATCGCGCCGGCTCTTGTCGATCTGCTCGACAGCCGCTGCAATGTTGGGTTGGGGAAATGCCAGCACGCCGCCGGCGTTGATGTCCTCCCAGTAGGCCTTTTCGATTGCGCCGACGGCCTGGGCCCTGATGTGCTGGGTCTTGTTGTTGAGCATCTCTTTCGCTCGACCGAGCAGCG
>VBAB01000100.1 GCA_005888525.1 Alphaproteobacteria bacterium | reverse complement strand
CGCTGGAGGGCGGCAAGGTACTCGAGGGCTACATCTCAGAACTCGGCGCGACGGTTGCCGAGGTGCGTGCCTCCAACCGGCCGGAGTTCGGCCGCATGGGCGAGCGCCTCGGCGAGGCCGTGGTGGCGCTGGCGGAGGCGAGCCGCTGGCTGGGCTCCGCGCTGCGCACCAACCCGGATGCGGCGCTGGCCGGCGCTTCGCCCTATCTGCGGCTGTTCGGGCTGGCCGCCGGCGGCGTCTACCTCGCCAAGGGCGCGCTGGCGGCGGCGCGCGAAGGCGCAGCCAACGGGCAGGGCGAGGCGGCGGCGCAGGCCATCGCCATCGCCCGCTTCTTCGCCGAGACCCTCGTCACCGCCGCGCCGGGCCTGAAGGAGACCGTGATCGCCGGCGCCGATGCCACGCTCGCGCTCACGCCGCAGGCACTATCGGCGTAGCGTCTGCGCTGCGCAGGTACCGAGCAATCAACCGGCCCACCTGCGTTGCGTGACTGGCGATCATGAAGTGCGCGGCCCCGTCGATCGTGGCAAGAGCCGCGCCGCGGATGCGCTCGCTGAGGAGCGCATTGGCACGTTGCACCGCCGGATGACTTGCCCCGCCACGAACGACGAGAACGGGGATGTCGATGGCAGCCAGCGACGCCGCCGCCAGCGGAAAACCATATGCGCTCGCCCAATCGAGGATGTTGACCCTGGTCGTCGCCACGGCGTAGGCACGGACGCGCTGCGGCCAGGAAGCAAATGTGCCGGCGCCGCCGTAAAAGTCGATCATCTCTGCGATCGCCTCCAGGTTCCCACCCTCGAAAGCGGCGAAATAAGACTCCGTCATGCGGCGAAAGGAGCGATAGAGCTGGTGCTCCCTGGCGTCACGCAATACCTCCACTGCCGGCGCCTCGAGGATCACGAGACTTGCCAAGGATACCTGCTTGCGGAGCGCCACAGCCAGCGCGACCAGGCCGCCGAAGGAATGACCGACCAGGTGGACGCGGCCTCCGGCCCTGCGAACGACCGCCTCCAGCACCTCGGCCTCGTATGCGATCGAGGGATTGCTCGCGGTGCGGCGCTCCGCGGTGCCGCCATATCCCAGCAGGCTCGTGGTCACGCAGCGAAACCGGTTGTTCCACGCCTCGATCACAGGCCGCCACGCGGCGCCGGTGCTGCACGATCCGGGCACGAGCACGACGGTCGGGCCGGTCCCGCTCTCATCGTAATCGATGCGGCCCCGCGCATCCTCGACCATGGCCAAGTCCATTTCGGCGGCTCGTTGCACGGCATCCTCCGTCCCTGTATTCCGCAGCAGTCCGTCGCCGCGGTGCTTTCGGCATGGCGACAATCGCATCGGCACCGGCAAGGCGCCGGTGCCGAGCATCGAGCGTTGCTTTCCGGAGATGCGAGTTCGACCGCTCGCCTCACTTGGCAATGACGACCTGCAGATACTCGCTGGGCACGACCATGGTGCCGTCGTCGGCTTTGTTCATGCGTGCGATGAGGGCGTGCAGGTCGTTCTTCAGACCCGTCTGATTGGCCTCGTCGAGGGCTGCGAACGCCTTGAGCATGGGGCCGTAGTAGGTCTTGAACACATCCAGGAAGTGCTCCGCCGAGCGATAGCGGAAGTTGAAATGACGCGGCTCGATCTCGATGGAGGTCGCGACGGGAGCGAACATCTCGTTGAGCCGCGCGCGCGTGCCCCACAGCAGGGGAGATTTGGCGCCAGCCGGCGGCGGGATGTATTTCCCGAGCGTCTTGAAGATCTGCCCAATGAAGCCTTCCGGCGTCCAGTTTGCGAGACCGATCTTGCCGCCGGACTTGCATACGCGCGCAAGCTCGGCGGCGGCCCGATCTTGATTGGGCGTGAACATGACGCCGAAGGTCGAGACGACCGTGTCGAAGCTGCCGTCGGCGAAGGGCAGCGCCTCGGCATCGGCCTCCCTGAATTCGATGGTCAGGCCTTCGGCTGACGCCCGGGCGCGACCGCGCTCCAGCAAGCTCGGCACATAGTCCGTCGAAACGACCTCGCACCAGCGCCGCGCGGCCGCCAGACTGACCATGCCGTTGCCGGCGGCCACGTCGAGCACTTTGCGACCGGCCCGCAGATCGAGCGCTTCGCAAAGCTCCTCGCCGACGATCTGCAAGGTCGTGCCGACGACGGCATAGTCGCCTGACGACCAGGCAGCCTGTTGCCTGGTCTTTATGGCCGCGAGGTCGGACTGTACGGCGTTGGCATCCCGCCTGACGGGATTGGCGGCAGTTGCTGTTGCGGTGGTCATGGTTGTCTCCTATCTCTGGCCCATGCGGGCAAGTTGCGCGGAGGATGCCGAGAGGGCGGCCGAAAGACTTTGCCGGGCGCTTGATTTGTCCTTGAGACGGACTTGATTATTCCTCGAGAGCGGCCTCGCAGCCCGGTTCGGAGCAGCAACGTGCAGTTCGTCTTTGCCGATCACACGCTCGATACCGATCGGCGCGAGTTGCGCCGCGGCTCCGAGTCCATTGCGGTGGAGCCGCAGGTGTTCGACCTGCTGGTCTACCTGGTGCAGAACCGCGACCGCGTCGTCAGCAAGGACGATCTCATCGCTTCGGTCTGGGCCGGCCGGATCGTGTCGGATTCGACGCTGACCAGCCGCATCAACGCGGCGCGCAAGGCGGTCAGCGACAGCGGCGAGGAGCAAAAGCTCATCCGCACCATCGCGCGCAAGGGCCTCCGCTTCGTCGGCGCGGTGCACACGCGATCGGATGAGGCGGCGCCGGCACATGCCGCCGGTCCGCCGGCGGATGAGCTCCACGAGAAGTCGCGCCCGGCCTTGCCGTCGTCGGAACGGCCCGCCATCGCCGTGCTTCCCTTCGTCAACATGAGCGGCGATCCCGAGCAGGAGTATTTTTCCGACGGCATCACCGAGGACATCATCACCGCGCTGTCCAAGCTGCGCTGGTTCTTCGTGATCGCGCGCAACTCTTCGTTCATCTACAAGGGCAAGGCCGTGCACATGAAGCAGGTCGCCGAGGAGCTGGGCGTCGGCTATGTGGTCGAGGGCAGCGTGCGCAAGGGCGGCGACCGCGTGCGCATCACCGCCCAGCTCAACGACGTGGCCACCGGCAGCCACGTCTGGGCGGAACGCTACGACCGGGCCCTTGCCGACGTGTTCGCGGTGCAGGACGAGATCACCGAGGCCATCGTCGCCGCGATCGAGCCGCAGCTCTATGCGGCGGAAAACTTTCGCGCCCAGCGCAAGCCGCCCGACAGCATGGATGCCTGGGACCTGGTGATGCGCGCGCTGTCGCACTACTGGCGGGTGACCCGACAGGACAGCATCGTCGCGCAGGCGCTACTGGAGAAGGCGATCGCCATCGACCCGAACTACGGTCAGGCGCTCGGGGTGCTCGCCGCCAGCCATATGTTCAGCACCCACATGGGTTGGGCGGACATGGCGACGGCGGCGCCGATCGCCGAGCGCGCGGCGTTGGCAGCGATCCGAGCCGACAGCGAGGACCCCTGGGCGCACTGCGCGCTCGGCAACGTCTAT
>VBAB01000099.1 GCA_005888525.1 Alphaproteobacteria bacterium | reverse complement strand
CCGGCTCGATCTCCGCGCGCAGGCGCTTGATCGTGTAGCCGTGAATGCGGGCGAGCAGTCGGCGCTCGCACCATTCCTCCTCGGCTGCCGGCGTGAATTGCCCGCGCATGGCGAAGCCTTCAGCTTCGAGCGCCGTCAGCGCACCCGCAATCGCCGTACGCTCGAGCCCAAGCGGCGCCGCCAACGCGTCCTGCGTAACCGGACCCTGGCCCTCCAACCGGCCGCGCACGATCTCGATCAGCGCCTCCTCCGGGCTCCAATCGCGCTCGGCATGGGATGCGGGAGAGGCGATTGGGGGTTCGAGCCTCGGGTTCGACCACAGCGCGCAGAACACCGGCAGCCGCTCCGCCGCGATCCACAGCGTCCCCGTCGGCAGGTGCAGTCGCGCTGCCCGCTTTTCGCCGGCAAGCTCCGCCAGCCAGGCGCTCCAGCCGGCTCCTGCCCCGGCTTCGGCCTCGGTAAGGAACCCGAACCAGACCAGCGCATCGTGCAGCTCGTCGCGGTTTGTCGCCTCCGGCCAAGCCTCGGCGCGGACACGCGCGACCGCCTCTGGGTCCAGCCGCCCGAGGTCGGCGGCGGTCTCCGGGTCGAGCCAGCGCCGGGCCATGACGGCCTGCGTGCGCCGCTCCTCCAGCGGGGCGTCGTCCAGATAGGCGTAGGGCCGCGCCGACAGCACCTCCAGCGCCAGGGGCGAGGGCTCGGTCAGATCGCGCGCGACCACGCGGACGGCGCCGGACTCGATGCCCGAGAGCAGGCGCTGCAGGCCCTCGAGGTCCATGGCCTCGGTCAGGCAGTCGGAGATCGTCTGGTTCACCAGCGGGTGGTCGGGCACCTCGCGCTCCCCCGCCAGGTTCTCGGCGCAGGCGATCTGATCGGGAAAGACCGCCCCGATCAGGTCCTCGGCATTCATGCGCGCGAGCTGCGGCGGCACCTTCCGCCCGCCGCGAAAGCGCGGCATCGCCAGCGACACACCCGCGACCCAGCGCCAGCGCGTGATGAACATGGGGGCGTCGAGCATGGCCTGGATCAGCACACTGCGGACACTCGCCGAGTGCAAATAGCGCGCGACCTCGCCCAACTCGAAGCTGTGCGCGGTGGTGAGCGACAGGACGATGTTGTCCTCGGTCGCCGCCGCCTGCAGCTCGAAGTTGAACTTGCGGCAGAAGCGCTTGCGCAGTGCCAGGCCCCAGGCGCGGTTGATGCGGCTGCCGTAGGGCGAATGCACGACGAGCTGCATCCCGCCCGCTTCGTCGAAGAAGCGCTCCAGCACGATGGTGTCCTGGGTCGGCAGGCAACCCAGCGCCGCATAGGCCGCGCGCAGGTATTCGACCAGCTGGAGTGCGGCGGGCTCGCCAATGCCGATCTCGTCGACCAGCCAGCGCAGTGTGTGCTGCCCGTCCGTATCGCCCCGCAGCCGCTCGGCCACGTCGGCGCGAAAGCGCGAGACCGCCGCCGACAATTCATCGCTCCGGCCTGGCGCCTCGCCCAG
This sequence comes from Alphaproteobacteria bacterium, assembly GCA_005888525.1. Classification (GTDB taxonomy): domain Bacteria; phylum Pseudomonadota; class Alphaproteobacteria; order Rhizobiales; family Hyphomicrobiaceae; genus AWTP1-13. Next base: position 1,568 of record VBAB01000099.1, on the reverse strand, counting down.
CCAGAACGGGATGCTGGGTGAGGCGCCATGCGCATCCTCCACGCGCACGACACCACGCTCCACGCGCAGGATGCGGTAACTCGCGTTGCCGAGCTGAAACACGTCGCCGCTCATGCTCTCGACCGCCCAGTCCTCGTTCACCGAGCCGATGATCTGGTTCTCGGGCTCCAGCAGCACCTGGTAGTCGGCATTGTCGGGGATCGTGCCTCCCGAGGTGATCGCGGTGAGGCGGGCACCGCGCCGGCCGCGCAGGACACCGTTCACCGCGTCGTGGTGGACGAGCGCGCCCCGTCGCCCGCGCCGGCCGCTGAAGCCTTCCGCGAGCATGCCGACCACAGCCGCGAACTGCTCGCGCGCCAGCGCCCGGTAGGGCCATGCGCGGCGCAGCAGCGCGAGAAGCTCGTGCTCGTTGCATTCGCGCGCACCGACCTCCGCCACGATCTGCTGCGCCAGCACGTCGAGCGGCTGCTCGGGGATCACGAGGCGATCGAGCTCGCCGCGGTTGGCGCTGTCGACGAGCGCGGCGCACTCGACGAGATCGTCGCGCGACAGCGGGAACAGCCGGCCCTTCGGCGTGCCGTCGACCGCATGTCCCGAGCGTCCGACGCGCTGCAGGAAGCTGGCGATGGAGCGCGGCGAGCCCAGCTGGCACACGAGGTTCACCTCGCCGATATCAATGCCGAGCTCCAGAGACGCTGTTGCAACGAGCGCCTTGAGATCGCCGCGCTGCAGGCGACGCTCGGCATCGAGCCGGTGCTCCTTGGACATGCTGCCGTGGTGAGCGGCGATCAGCTTCTCGCCGAGCCGCGTCGTGAGATGGCTCGCCACCCGCTCGGCCATGCGCCGCGTGTTGACGAAGATGAGCGTGGTGCGGTGCTCCTCGATCAGTCCGGCGAGGCGCTCGTAGACCTGCTCCCACACCTCAGCCGACATCACTGCCTCCAGGGGCGACGAGGGAACCTCGAGCGCCAGGTCCCGCGCGCGGCGGTGGCCGATGTCGACGATGGTGCAGACCGGGGCCGGCGCACCCTCGGCGCCTGTGCCGACCAGGAAGCGGGCGACGGTGTCGATCGGCTTCTGCGTGGCGGAGAGGCCGATGCGCAGCAACCGGTCGCCGCACAGCGCCGCGAGGCGCTCCAGCGACAACGCCAGATGCGAGCCGCGCTTGTTGGGCGCCAGGGCGTGGATCTCGTCCACGATCACGGTGCGTGTGGTCTTCAGCATCGCGCGACCTGACTCGGAGCCCAGCAGGATGTAGAGCGACTCAGGGGTCGTCACCACGATGTGCGGCGGGCTGCGTCGCGCGCGGTCGCGCTCGGCCGGCGGCGTGTCGCCGGTGCGCACCCAGGTGCGGATGTCGACGTCGGGAAGGCCCAGTTCGCTCAGCGCTGCGCGGATTCCCGCCAGTGGCGCCTCCAGGTTGCGCTGGATGTCGTTGGACAGCGCCTTGAGCGGGGAGACGTAGACGACCTGCGTCTCGTTCTCGAGCCGGCCGTCCAGGCCCTGCCGCACCAGCGAATCGATGGCCGCCAGGAAGGCCGCCAGCGTCTTGCCGGAGCCCGTCGGCG
>VBAB01000098.1 GCA_005888525.1 Alphaproteobacteria bacterium | reverse complement strand
GGTAGCGGGCGCGTTCCGGTGAGCCGGTAGTCTGCGATGCGTTGCGCTCCATGCAGCGTCGTTCCGTGCAGGAGGATGCGAAAGGCGGCGCCCGGCGGCTCGATGACTCGATGGGTGCCGAAGAAGGTGCGGGCTACGTGGATCGGCTTGTTGCCGTCGGGCAGCAGCACCGCGCCGAGAACCAGAGCTGCCGTTGCGACGAGCTGCGGGGTGATCCACCGGTAGGTGACGACCATCGCCATTCCGAGCCCGGCGAGCACGCTTACCCGCATCTGGGGCGTCCACGCGATCATACCGCCTCTGGTCAGCGTCGTGATGACAGCGACCAAAACGGCAAGGGCTGCGAGCGTCGACGCAGCCAGCGGCCATCGCTTTCCCAGCACCGCAGATGTGTCCCCACCGAAGCGGCACAGCATCCCCAGTCCCAGCAACAAGGGGAACTCGAGCAGGTTCGTGAAGATCTGCGGTGCGATCAAAGCCGAGAAGATGCCGCCCGCCGATCCGCCGATCGACATCCACAGATAGTATTCCGTCAGGCGCTCGGCCCCGGGCCGCTGCTCATATAATTGTCGATGACACAACAGGCTGGTTGCGAGGAAGGCGGCGATCCCGGCCAGGCAGCTGATGGCCCAGGCGAGACCCGCATCCCAATCCATGGTCGCAATGGTGATGGCAATGGCGACCGGTTGCAGCCCGAGGAGAAACCGCCGACTGATCGGCGGCTTTCGCTGAAATGCGACGATGAAGGTTCCCAGGTAGAGAGCAAGCGGCACCACCCACAGCAGTGGTACGGCGGCAATATCGGTCGTCACAAAAGTCGTTAGGGCGACCAGCAGGCCGGACGGAATGAACGAAAGCCCGGCCCATGTCAGGCGATCCTTCCAATTTCCGAAGCCAAGGCCGGGCAAGTCCGCGGATGATTTGCGTGGAGCCGTCGCTCTCGCCGGCAACTCACGCAGCGTCGACCAGCCGCATGCCGCGATCAAGGCACCAAGCAACGCGAAGCCGACCGCCCAGATCCGGCTCTGTGTGGTGAGCCCCAGGAGCGGCTCGATCAGCAGCGGATAGGCCAGTAGCGCCGTCAGGCTGCCAGCATTACTCGCGGCATAGAGGAAATACGCGTCAGAGCTTTCGATGTGGCCGCTGCGGCCGAACCACGCCTGTAGCAGCGGCGCATTTGCCGAAAGCACAAAGAACGGCAGGCCCACGCCCAGGCACAGAATAGTGATGAGCCAAAGATACGCCCGGTCCGGCGCAGCGGCCGCCGATATTGCGGGCAGGCCGATCGGGAGCGCCGCAAGTGCCAAGGCCAGGAGGGCAAGGTGAAACACCAGCGCTAATTTCGGGGCGAGATAGCGCTCCAGCAGATGCGCGTAACCATACCCCGCTACCAGCATCACTTGGAAAAAGCACAACGAGACCGCCCAGACCGCCGGTGCTCCGCCGAGCGTCGGCAGCACCATCTTGGCGAACATGGGCTGTACCGAAAACAACAGGAAGGCGCTCGTGCAAATGGTCGCGATGAAGATCGGCAGCACTATCACGTGGTGAGCACGTTGCATGCAATCTCGCTCGCCTTGTTCCAGCCCTGCACGTTGCGTGATAGACGTTCTCGCACTGGCTATCGAGGCGGACGGCCCTCTCCAATGCCGGCAACTACCTTAAGGCTGCGGCCGGCGCAGGCAACCTCGCGCTGGATGCTCTTCGGCCGAGAGGCTTCGCCGTCGACAAAGTGCCCGCAAGGAGAAATCCCGGCTCATGAAGACGATCGGCCACGGCTACTATTGGAATGACCTCGAGGTCGGCTTCACGTTCCGCACCCTCAATCGCACCATCACCGAGAGCGACCTCGTCGGCTTCATCAACACCACCGGCATGCTGGAGATGATCTTCATCGACCAGACGTTCGTGCACGAGGGTGGCATCAAGGGACGCGTCGTGCCGGCCGCCCTTCCCTATGCCCTCATGGAGGGGCTGCTATGCCAGACCGTACAACAGATGACGGGCCTCGCCCTGCTCGAGATCGAGAAGAAGGTCCTTAAGCCCACGCTCGTCGGTGATACCATCCACAGCGAGGTGGAAGTGATGGCCATCAAGCCGACCAGCCGGGGCAATCGCGCCGTGGTCACGACGATGAACAACATCGTCAATCAGCGGGGCGACACTGTCATCAGCTACAAGGCCGTGCGCATGATGGCCGGTCGCGCCCCCGGATCAAAGAGCGATCGGTAACGATCGAAAGCATTGCCGTACGACCCCGCGTCTACGAGTAGAGATAGAGCCATGCCAAGAGATCCCGCCGCCCCGACCTTCCAGGCGATCTCCGCATTACCGGAAATCCGCGACCTCATCGAGAACGCGCCGGACGTCCTGAAAGCCGACATCAGCCGCATCAAGAAATTGCTTGCAGACCCGGCCGCGACGCTGCCGCCGCCGATCGTTGCATTCACGCTGCAAGAAGCGAAGGACGCCCTCGACCTTCTGCAGACACACGCGCGGCAGCTGGCGCGCTGGCGGAAGGAGCCGATCAGCACCGCCGAGCGTGCCGAGGTCATCCGCCTCGAAGCCATCATTCCGGAGATCAGGCCGCTCATTCAGCGGCTGATCGCGCTCGCAACCGAGCTCGACAAGCGTGCCACAACCGGCACCGCATCACCACGCAAGCGCTGGCGGCATTGACCGCAGATCGCGGGCGAAATCGAACGATCAATCCTCGAGCATCGCCAGCGCCGCCCGACGATCGCTCTGCTTCAGCCGCAAAAACAACGTTCGCGCATTCTTGATGTCCCGCTCGATGCCGCTTTCAGCGGCAGCCTTGAGCGCGATTGTGGTGGGATGATCCGCGCCACAGACGAAGGCCAGCGCTTTCGCCAACCGCCCCATGGCTTCGCGATCGATCGCAGTTTCTTCCATGTCTCAGCTCCTAGAGCAGGATCGCTTCACCACCAGCGCCGTACCCCGAGCGCCCGTGACCGTCACACTCGTGCCGGCGGGTGCGTCGGGGCCTTCCGCAAACCACAGCGTGTCGCCCACGCGCACCTTGCCGCGCCCGCACTCGATCGCCTCCTCGACCACCAGCAAGCGTCCGATGTATTGTTGGCCTCGCACGTTGAGGTCGGGCACGTCGCACTTCACGGCACCGGCATGCACATATTTTCGCACCCACAGCGCCGCGACCACGGAAAAGACGCCGAAGGCCACAACCTGCCATTGCCAGGTGATGTCTATTGCCAGGGCAAGCACGCCGACCCCGACGGCCGCGAAGCGGAACCAAAGGAAGTGCACGCCGGGGACAATCGTGTCGAGCAGGAACAGCGCAACCACGAGGAAGAACCAGTTCCATGGTCCAAACCCCGCGAAAAGTGCAAACAGCTGCTCCATGCCTCGTCTCTATCGTTCGC
>VBAB01000097.1 GCA_005888525.1 Alphaproteobacteria bacterium | reverse complement strand
GTCTCACCGCTTCCTTGCGCGACCGCAGCGTCGGCATCGCCGGCTTCGGCCGGATCGGCAAAGCCGTTGCGCGCAGGCTCGAGGCGTTCGGCCTAAAGGTGAGCTACTTCGGGCGCAAACCGCAGGCCGGCGTGAGCAACCGCTACTACAACGACCTCGTCGCCATGGCGCGCGATGTCGACACGCTGATCCTCGTGATCCCAGGCGGCCCCACCACCGCCAATCTGGTCAACGCCGCAGTGCTCGAGGCGCTCGGGCCACGCGGCATCCTGATCAACATGGCGCGCGGCTCGGTGGTCGACGAGGCGGCGCTGATCGCGGCGCTGAAGGCCCGCAAGATCCTCAGGGCCGGCCTCGACGTATACGTGGGCGAGCCCAACATCAACCCGGTCTACCTCGAGCTCGACAATGTCACCCTGCTGCCGCACGTGGGCTCGGCATCGAACTACACGCGCGATGCCATGGGCCAGCTGGTGGTCGACAACCTCGTGGCCTTCGCCGAGGGCCGCCCGCCCAAGACGCCCGTGGCCGAGACGCCGTTTCGCGGCTGGTAAGCCTGCTGATAACAGGCAGGACCCCGGGCAGCGTTGCCCGAGGTCCCAAAATAATGCAGCCGTTGGTCGCGCCGCGGCGGTCTATTTGAGCGGTGCCGGGTCCATGCTGTGGAAGTGGTAATTCACGCCGATGCGAACGCTGTCGCCCTTCGTCTCAGCCTTCACAAACTCCGGTATCGTGGAGACCTGATATCTCTCCGAGCCTAGGTCGTAGTAGATATACTCTGCCTTCGCGGACCAACGCTGCGAGAGCGCGAACTCCATTCCAGCACCCACGGTCCAACCTGTGGACCATTTGGTAGTCTCGGTGCCAATACCTCCGTTCGAAGTGCCGTTGTTGAAGGCGCTGGCAGACACCTCCCCGACAGCCAGGCCGGCTTTCGCGTAGAACAATGCTCGTCCCCAAGTCGCGCCCAGCCGACCTGTCACCAGCGCCAGCTGGTCTAGATCGGCCCGACAGGTGAACTGAACGGCGAACGGGCATGAAACGCCGCCATGCGCATTCGAAAGCCCGTAATCAGCTTCGACGCCGACCACCCAATGTCCCATCTGCACGTTGTAGCCGACCTGGCCACCGCCGATGTAGCCAGCGAAATCCGGCTGGAAGGCTGTTGGAGGGTCTGGCGGCAGGAAATGTCCGCGCACGTCAGCCCACGTCGAGCCGACGAAAGTGCCCGCGTACAGGCCCGTCCAGTTATAGCTCGCGATTGGCGCACGTCCGTCCTTGAGGCTGCCGCGCGACTCCGGGCTGAACTGGTAGCGAAGCCCCGCATTGACGCCCACGCCCTCGATGACGTCGCCGACGCGATAATCGACGCGAGCATAGCCGAGCCATCCGCTGTTTCCCAACACCGCAGCCGTTCCCAGCGCGAACTGACCGTAGGTGCCCACACCGCCGTTCGAGTGCGTCGTGAGCAGTATGCCGTTGATCGACGGGTCAGCACCGGTTTCCAAAGACCTCGCGGTCACGTCACCCGCAAATTCGTGGAAGACGCTGGCCGTGAAGTAGGGCTGCCAGGTGACTTGGCCGGTGGTAACGGTAGTCCCGACCCGGACTGTGGCGCGGCCGAGCACGCTCTCGATGTCATCGATCGACACTGTGCCGCGCGCGAAAGCAAACCCACCTCCGGTTATCAGTCCGGACACACTGAGCGGGTCGATCTGCACACGCGACCAGACGACACCGCCCGATGGCTCGATAAACCAGTTATTGTGCAGCGGGATATTATACCCCACGTTGCCGGTCACCGAGATGCCGCGCGCATCGAGGCGCTGATTGAACAGGCCGTTGTTCCGGTCGGACAGGTTGTTTTGATAAAAATCCCAGCGGATCTGAGCGTCGGCGAAGAAGTTCTGTCTCGTAAAGGCGGTATAGATGCCCGCAAATGGAACCTGCGACGATCCGGAGAAGCTACCCTCCGGTGTCGTAAGGAGGGTGCCGTTGACGAAAGAGCCCCCTGGCGTGATGTCATTGGTCCTGGCATCGATGTATCCGGCAGTCACGCCCCAATGCCAGTTGGCTCCGCTGCCGCCGCCGTTGAGTATCGAAAAATCGTGGCCAACCTGAAATCCCGCATAGTCCTGGCGGACGGCGGTCTTGCAATGTTGCGCGCCCGTAGCGACCAGCCCTACCGCAGTGAGGTCGAGGGTCGCGGTGCTCGTATTGTGTGCGTCGACCGTTCCAGCGATCACGCGGCCCCATGCACCACCGCCTTGCTGATCGGGTTGTGGGTTGCTTGGGGCGCTGACGAAAGCGCTTGTGCTCGTCAGGAACGCCGTGTTGACCGTATTGATGGTCGACGTCAGTGCGCTCAATGACGAGCCGGCCCCGAGCGGCAACAAGGTGGAGACCGGTACGAAGTTGCCTCCCCCCAGATTGCCGACAAAATTGAAGTTATCGGTGCATTGCGCGTAGGCGCCCGATGTGCCGAGCAGGCCCATCACCAGCGCAACACCACCCAGCAGCGCACGGTGCCTGGTCGTCGAACGCTTACACTGCGCTTGCGTTTTGAAAACCGGTGTCATTTTTCTTCCTCGTAGAATTTGCATTGCAGGTGCGTCTGGCAAGGAACGGCCGATTACTTCAACGGGCTCGCGACGCGATCCGCCCCGAATTTGTACGTCGCCTGCAACAGCACGCTGGTTTGCTCCATGGATGCACGGAAGTGTTGCGCAGGGGTTGGCGCACCGAGGCAGAGACCAGGGGCACCGAAAGAGCAGTGCTCCGAGCCCTCCGTCGTCCACATCGCCCAATAGCGACCCCCCACACCCACGCTAATGTTATGCGTCAAGTCGTAAGACAACAGAGCTTCCAGTTGCACGCCGCTGCCGGTGCCCTTTTCCGGGAAAATCTCTGCAACCACCCCCGAGTTAGCGAAATTATGATGGTCGGTACCTTTGAATTCGACATACGGCAGATAAGCCGCGTCAATGGTCGCCCGCAGGCCGTGCACAATCATGAACTGAGCCGAGGAACCGAGCCGAAGCGCCGTCCACGTATCACGCTCCGTAATAATCGGAGAGCCCGTGGATGGAACGCCCGGGGGCGGACAATTGGCTGCAGAAATCGAGATGCAGCCGAACGTCGACATGTCGCTCGTAAAGCGCGTGTAACCGACGAAGGAGGCGACCTTGTAGTCGCGACCTCTCAGCCAGTCGTAGCCTACGTCGACTGCACCGTAGCTGATGTCATCCTTGACCGGCTGAGACAGAGTATTGGAGTAGAAGCCCAAGGCACCGCCGAGACCCCAATCCTCGTCATTCATGTGGCCGCTCTTGCCGTTGCCACCGCCGATGAAG
>VBAB01000096.1 GCA_005888525.1 Alphaproteobacteria bacterium | reverse complement strand
CGCGCGTGCGGCCGCCGACCAGGGGCGCGTGGTGTTCGCCGTGCCGGGCCATCCGCTCGATCCGCGCGCCGAAGGCACCAACCGCCTCCTCAAGGACGGAGCCACGATGGCCACCGAGCCCGAAGACGTTATCGACGCCCTGGCACCGATGCTGGCAGGCGAGCCCCTCGCCGGACGGGCGGGCGCATGGGAGCCCACCCCCGCCGAAATTACGGGCCGTTCGACTGCGGATGGCGCGTTGCAGGTCGCGCCCCAGGACCGGGCCCGGCTGCTCGCGGCGCTCGGGCCGGCTCCGGTGGATATAGACGAGCTCGTGCGCGCCACGGGCCTGCCCGCACGGTCCCTGCAGATCGCCCTTATCGAGCTGGCGCTTGCGGGCCGCATCGAGCGCCATGGCCACCAGCTCATCTCGCTGGCTTCGGAAGTAAAGGGGCCGGATCCCTTTCGCTAACGGGGCGGCTCGCAGCCAGCGCCTCAGAAAGGGGTCAAACCTGGTCGAACCCCTTTTTCCCCCTATGCCCCGGCGCGGCTCTGGCGCATCGCCTCGCTGTAGGCTTGCCCGAGGAGATCGGCCAGGACCTGGCAATTGGCCTGTGCCGACATTATCTTCAGTTCCTGCACCATGTCTGCAATATACTCGAGCTGGGCCTGCGCCAATGCAATCGGCGGCGTGGCGATCTCCGACCGGCTGGGGAACTCGGCCCCATTCAACGGTTTTCCATTTTCGGCACTTTGCCCGGCGGTCATACGTCGCGAGCCCCGAAAACATTGATTCTTATCGCCATATCCAAGCCTCCGCAATCTAATGAAGTATCACTAATATGCAATTTCTGCAGTCAGCGCGCCGGGGGCGGGCGTTTGACATGCCCCCTCACTTCCACCATGTTCTCGCCGCTTGAAGCGGTACTGCCAACAGCTGAGGAGCGCGGCGGCTCGGAAATTTCAACGGCTGGAGCTGCTGCCAAGAACCATCACGCATGAACATCGTCATCGTCGAATCGGTCGCCAAAGCCAAGGCGATCAACAAATATCTGGGCTCCAAGTACCGGGTGCTGGCGTCCTATGGGCACGTCAGCGACCTGCCGTCGAAGGATGGGTCCGTCGAACCCGACAACGACTTCCAGATGCACTGGGACGAGGACGGCCGGTCGGCCAAGGTGATGAAAGAGATCGCCGCGGCCGTCAAGAATGCCGACAAGCTGATCCTGGCCACCGACCCCGACCGTGAGGGCGAGGCCATTTCCTGGCACATTCTGCGCATTCTGGAGGCGCGCAAGGCCCTGAAGAAGGGCACGCCCGTAGAGCGCGTCACTTTCAATGCCGTCACCAAGCAATCTGTTCTCGATGCGTTCAAGGCGCCGCGGGAGATCGACGCGCCCCTGGTAGAGGCCTACCTAGCCCGCCGGGCGCTCGATTATCTCGTCGGCTTTACGCTCTCGCCGGTGCTGTGGCGCAAGCTTCCCGGCGCCCGCTCGGCGGGGCGCGTGCAGTCGGTGGCCCTGCGCCTCGTCTGCGACCGCGAGGCCGAGATCGAGGCGTTCAAGTCGGAAGAATACTGGAGCATCGAGGCGCTGCTGGCCACGGCCAAGGGCGAGGAAGTCCGCGCCAGATTGACCGCAATCGCCGGCAGGAAGCTCGACCGGCTCGACATCAAGGATGCCGCCGCCGCCAATGCCATCAAGGCCGCCATCGAGGGCGGCACGTTCACCGTCGCCTCGGTCGAGAAGAAGGCGGTGCGGCGCAACCCCTACGCCCCCTTCACCACCTCGACCCTGCAGCAGGAGGCCTCGCGCAAGCTGGGCTTCTCCGCCAAGCAGACCATGAATGTGGCCCAGCGCCTCTACGAGGGCGTCGAGCTCGACGGCGAGGTGACCGGCCTCATCACCTACATGCGAACCGATGGCGTGACGATCATTCCCGAGGCGGTCGCCGAGATTCGCAAGCTGGTGGAGCACGACTATTCCAAGCGCTACCTGCCCCCCTTCATCCGCGAGTACAAAGCCAAGGCCAAGAATGCCCAGGAGGCCCACGAGGCGATCCGCCCCACCGACGTGCGGCGCAAGCCAGAGGAGGTCGCCCGTTATGTGGAGCGCGACCAGGCCCGCCTCTACGAGCTGATCTGGAAGCGCGCAGTGGCGAGCCAAATGGCGTCCGCCGAGCTCGAGCAGACCACGGCCGAGATTACGGTGCCGGGCAGGGACGGCAAGGCCTACGGGCTGCGGGCGACTGGATCGGTCGTGCTGTTCGAGGGCTTCCTCAAGCTCTACGAGGAAGGCCGCGACGACCGGGCGCGCAACGGCAAGGCCGAGGAAACCGAGGAGGACGACAGCCGCCGCCTGCCGCCGCTTTCCCAGGGCGACGGGCTGAAGGACCGGGGCATCGAGGCCAAGCAGCACTTCACCGAGCCGCCGCCGCGCTTCACCGAGGCAACGCTGGTCAAGCGCATGGAGGAGCTGGGCATCGGCCGTCCGTCGACCTATGCCTCCACGCTCGCCGTGCTGCAGGAGCGCGACTACGTCAAGATCGACAAGAAGCGTCTGATCCCCGAGGACAAAGGCCGCCTCGTCACGGCGTTTCTGGAGAGCTTTTTCAAGCGCTACGTGGAGTACGACTTCACGGCGGACCTGGAGGAGAAGCTCGACCTCATCTCCGACGGCAAGCTCGAGTGGAAGGACGTCTTGCGCGATTTCTGGCGCGAGTTCATGCATGCGGTCAGCGAGATCAAGGACTTGCGCGTCGGCGACGTGCTGGAGGCGCTGAACGAGCTGCTGGGCCCCCACATCTTCCCGCCAAAGGCCGAGGGCGGTGATCCGCGCCTGTGCCCCAACTGCGGGGAAGGGCGCTTGAGCCTCAAGATCAGCGGCAAGTACGGCGCCTTCATCGGCTGCTCGCGCTACCCGGATTGCCGCTACACGCGCCAGCTTTCCCAGCCCGAGGGCCCGGCGGAAGCCTCTACGCCCGACGGCAAGCTGCTCGGCACCGACCCCGAGACGGGCCTCCCCGTCACGCTGCGCACCGGCCGCTTCGGCCCCTACGTGCAACTGGGCGAAGGCAGCAAGGACGAGAAGCCCAAGCGCGCATCCATCCCCAAGGGCGTCGACGCCAACACGGTGGAGCTGGCCTACGCGCTGAAGCTGTTGTCGCTGCCGCGCGAGGTCGGCCTGCACCCCGAGACCGGCAAGCCCATCACCGCGGGACTCGGCCGCTACGGCCCGTTCATCCTGCACGACGGCACCTACGCCAACCTGCCGACGGTGGAGGAGACTTTCGACGTCGGCATCAACCGCGCCGTAGTGCTGCTGGCGGAGAAGAAGGCCGGCGGCGGCAAGGGCCGCTGGCAGCGCGCGGCGCCGACGGTGCTCAAGGAGCTCGGCGACCACCCCAGCGAAGGCGGCAAGGTGCAGGTGCTGTCGGGTCGCTATGGCCCCTACGTCAAGCACGGCGACGTCAATGCCACGCTGCCGAGAGGCAAGGAGCCGACCACCCTGACCATGGACGAGGCGGTGCAGCTGATCGCCGAGCGCGTCGCCAAAGGCCCCTCCAAGCCCAAGGGCCGGCGCGCCAAGACCGCCGGGAAATCCGCCGACGCCCAGCCCTCCGGCAACGGCAAGACAAAGCAGCCCAAGTCGAAAGCCAAGGCCCAGGGCAAAGCCAAGGGCAAATCGGTCGGCACCCGAGAGGCAGCGGAGTAGGTTTCAGGACCCCCGACGACGGTGCCCCACAAACCGAAACAAGCCCGCCGCCCGGCGGGGCTGCCCAGCAGGCAAGACATCCTCGATTTTCTGCGCACTGCGGGAACCAAAGCCGGCAAGCGCGAGATCGCGCGCGCCTTCTCGGTGAAAGGTGGAGACCGCGTTGCCCTCAAAGGCCTGCTTGCCGAGATGGCTGAGGAGGGCCTGCTGCGCGGGAACCGCAAGGGCTTCAAGGAGCACGGACACCTGCCCCCCGTGGCCGTGC
>VBAB01000095.1 GCA_005888525.1 Alphaproteobacteria bacterium | reverse complement strand
GCGCTGGCTGAGCGTCGCCGTGGCGGCATCGAGCGCCTTCTCATAGGTGTCGTCCAGGCGGGTGAAGAGAAGGTGCCCGGTGCCGAATGCGGCGTCGCCTCGTCCGGCTTCGCTTGCCGCTTGCGCGATCTTCTCGAGGCCCGTCTTGAACATCTCGGGCGTGATGGCGTAAGCGATCCAGCCGTCGGCCAGGCGCCCGGCGCGACGCAGCGCGCCATCCGAACGTCCTCCGCACCAGATCGGCGGGCCACCGGCCTGCCGCGCCGGCGGCTGCATCGGCACATCGTGGAAGGCGCCGTAGTAGCGCCCCTCGTGGCTTGTCGGCTGGCCCGTCCAAAGCTTGCGCAGAATGCCGATCGCCTCGGTGAGGCGGGGCCCGCGCTCGTTGATCGGCACGCCGCAGGCCTCGTACTCCCTGGCGAACTCGCCGCCCACGCCGACCCCGAAGATGAAGCGGCCCTCACTGAGGTGGTCGAGTGTCGCCACCTGCTTGGCGACGGGCACCGGATGGCGCAACGGCAAGAGGTAGACCGACGTGCCGAGCATCAGGCGGCGGCTGACAACGGCGGCCTGAGCCAGCTGCAGGAGCGGATCGAGGATGGCGGCCGGAAAGGAGATGTGATCGCCGCACCAGAGCGAATCGTAGCCGCTGCGGTCGACGAGCTCGACGAGCTCGTGCATCTCGTCGATCGACGGCTGCCAGGGGCCGGCGGCCGGCTCGGTGCGCCGGTGGATGGTGATCACCCCGATCCGCAGCTTGCTGTCGAGCTTCAGCGCCATGGAACCGCTCCTTTCCCAATGCTGCCGACCACATTAAGGCCAGGCTCGGCGCAGGCAACCTCTTCGGTCGGTTAGTCTCTTTCAGCCGATGGGGTCCTTGGGCCGGGGCAGTACGGGCGCCCGCCGCGCGAGGTTGCGGCCCGGGTAGGTACGTTTGGCATGCGCGACCAGCTCTTCGACAAATACCTCGACGTAGGGGGCAAGAAAGCGCTGTGCGTCCCACGCCAGCATGGTCCACTTGCCGATCGATGCTTTGCGATGCACGAGCGGTATCGCGTGAATGCCCTTTTCGGGAAGTCGCACCGCCGAGGGCAGGATGCCAATTCCGTAGCCGGCTGCCGCGAGCCCCACCACTGCGTTATGCGAGCTGCTCTCGAGCAAGATATTGGGTCGAATATGCGCCGTCTGACAGGCGGCGTCGAACCATTCGCGCGAGCCAAATCCGCGCCGCAGGAGCACCAGCGGCTCGTTGGCCAGCTGTGAAAGCTCGAGCGCACCGCGACGATACAGCGGGTGCGCCTCCCGCATCACCGCCATGACGTGAACGGGATAGAGCAAGCGACCGGCGAACCGATCGTCGCCGGCGGGCACATACGCCAACTGCACGTCGCCCCGCTCCAGCCGCGATATGAGCCCGGCTCCGCCGTCCTCCGTGATGTGAATTGCAACGCCTGGATGGCGCTGCCGGTGTCCAGCCAGAAACCCGGTGAGCACCGTCTCGATCATGGGCGGTGTCGCGCCAATCTTGATGACCCCGGTGTGCCCCGCCTTGAGGGCGCGTGCGCGCTCGCGCAAGGATTGGGCGTCAGCCAGCAGCTGCCGGCTGCGCCGGAGCAGGTCTTCGCCTTCGCTCGTCAATCTGACGCGGCGGCCGATGCGATCGAACAGCTGCACCCCGAGTTCGGCCTCCAGCACCTGCATCTGCCGGGAAGCTGCCGGTTGGCTCAGGTTGAGGAGTGTCGCGGCCCGGGCGACGCCGCCGGCGTCGGCAATGGCAACGAAGGTGCGCAGCTGGTGCAAGTCCATTGCTGATAACTCATATGCATTGATGATTAGAGAATAAATGCATTGGACAAATGGAGCAACACCTCACATCCTGAAGCCAAATGCGCCGGTCTGGTTCGGACGCCAACGCTTGCCGCGGGTTGTCATACCGGGGCTTGTCCCCGGTATCCAGCCATCCGCACGCACCGGAGCGAGTTGCGTGTTGGATCCCGGGCACAAGGCCCGGGATGACAGCGGCGTCGTATGTGCCGTCAGCTCAGCAGGACAAGTTACGTGACCGATCCCAAGAATGAGCCCCTGGTCCTGGACCTCGTCGAGTGGATCGCGCGGGAACCCAGGGACTACGCGGAGGTGATGGAGGCCTGGCGCACCTCATGCCCCAAGCTGGCGATCTGGGAAGATGCCAGCGATCGAGGCCTTGT
>VBAB01000094.1 GCA_005888525.1 Alphaproteobacteria bacterium | reverse complement strand
ACCGCGAGAACTTCGCGCTTGAAGACAGCTTGGCCGCCAAACCCCGCAAAGCCGACGAAATAGAGCTGCGGCAGTCCGGCGGTCGGCGGCTGCAAGTCTCTGACCAGGTCGGAGAGCAGCCGCGGCTGCCGAGTTAAAGTCGCCTTCACATCTTCGCGCTTGGGGAGCGTAGCGGAAGCGACATTGCCGCAGGCCAAAACGACAGCAAGTGCGACGCATGTTACGAGACGCCAAATCGAAGCGGCACGCACGAGGCGGAACTCCAGCATTGTTGGCAGCAGATCAACGCTGCTGCGCGACAAGCGTTGCCACACCATGGTTGTTCTTTTTGGCTGAAGCGCGACAGAGTGGAGGGGTCAGTTGAACAAGCAGTGCGGCCACCTCATGCCCCCCGACATGCTCTCGGACCGTCCGGCCTAGAGTAATCACGGGACGCAAGTTCACTGCTCGATTCGCCAGCACGCCGCAGTTCCTTCAGTAACAGCCACCAATGACAACGGCTGCCACGTTTCTCGGT
This sequence comes from Alphaproteobacteria bacterium, assembly GCA_005888525.1. Classification (GTDB taxonomy): domain Bacteria; phylum Pseudomonadota; class Alphaproteobacteria; order Rhizobiales; family Hyphomicrobiaceae; genus AWTP1-13. Next base: position 3,117 of record VBAB01000094.1, on the reverse strand, counting down.
CGTATGGTGGAGCAGATCGAGGCTTCACTCCAAGCTGTAGCTGAGCCGGTGGTATACCCCACTCATCTGGCGTTCATTTGGCCGCCTCTAGTGTGCCATCGCGCATGCGCGCGCAGCCAATATGGAGGAGGTAAAATGAGTCTCAGAAAGACGTTGATTACGGCTCTGGCGCTGGCGATCGCCATCGCCTTCTCGCCACTGTCCGAGTTGCGGGCGGCCAGCCCCGCGAGCCCAGGCTCTCAACCGGCAAGCGACAAGCTCGTGCAGTCGGTGAAAATGAAAAAGAAGGCCTATAAAAAGGCCGGCAAGCGCAAGGCAGGCAAGCGCAAAAGGGGTCGAAAAGCGGCCAGCAAGGGCGGCAGCTGCGGCACCTACAAGTACCGCAAGAAGGGCAAGTGCGTGGATGCGCGGAACAAGTAGCCGCGCATTACCCGCGCTCTGCTGGCTCACGGATTGCGCATGATTGCGGTCGGGGCTGCTGCCCCGGCCGCTGGCACGGCAACCGCTTCGCGCCTCTCTCAGCGAGCGTGCAGCAGGTGGTCCCGATAATCCATACGCTGACTTCGATCACAAGCATATGATGCGGCGCGACTTTTTGTCTGACCTAGCCGCCATCCTTTTGCGCTGGATTGCCGGCGCTCCCTGCGCGGTTCCGATGAGGATCAGAACCGACGGGATAAATCGATGCGTCTACCCGGCACCGTTTGCGGCATCATTTCGATACTCGCCGCCGGCCTTCCAGAACACACCTTGCTCGCAACCGAGCTGCCATCCCCGCCAGTGGCGGAACGCAGGCCCGTAACAATCCAACATCACGGCATCCGTCTGACCGACGACTACGCGTGGCTCAGGACCGCGGACCTTGAGGAGGCGGTCGAGGATCCAGCGGCGCTGGAGGGGCGCATCCGTTCCTATCTCGATGCCGAAAACTCCTACGCGCGCGCCATGCTTGCGCCCAACCGCGCCCTCGAACGCCAGCTCGTTGCCGAAATGCGGGGACGGCTCAGTCGGCGCGATCAGAGCGTGCCCGAGCCATGGGGCTCCTGGGAGTACTTCACGCGCTATCCCATGGGTGCCCAACGCACTGTGCATTGCCGGCGCCCGCGCGGTGGCGGTCCCGAGCAGGTTCTGCTCGATGAGAACGTCCTCGCCAAGGGGCGCACCGCCTTTTCCATTTCCGGCGTCGTTGTCAGTCCCGATCACAATCTTCTGGCCTACTCGGTCGACGAGGACGGGTCGGAGCGTGACGTCGTCAAGGTTCGCGACCTGGCGACGGGCCGTGATCTTACCGACACGATCGCCGAGATACGTGGCGACGTCGTTTGGTCACTGGACAGCCAATGGATTTTCTATGTCGGCAGAGACCCGGTGAAGTGGGGCCAAAAAGTCTATCGCCACAAACTCGGTACGCCAACCGAGCAAGACAAGCTTGTCTACGAGGAGCAGGAGGAGGGTTTCTCGGTCGGCTTGCGAGTGACCCTTTCGGATCGCTTCCTGTTGATTGAGTCCGGTGACTTTTCAACGTCCGACGTTCGTGTGCTCGATCTTGCCTACCCGGAAGGTGTTTCTCACCTAGTCGTCGCGCGCAAGAAGGGCGACAAGTATTCGGTCACGAATGTTGGCGGGCGTCTGATCATCTTGACTAATGCCGACAGCGCTTCCGACTGGAAGATTGGCGGCAAGTCCGTGACGTCGCCGGCTAACGCGCCACTGCAGGAAATCGTCCCTCATCGCGCCGGGCATGTCATTCAAGACATGGTTGCCTACAGCGATCACCTCATCTGGCTGGAGCGCGACCGGGAGCGGGGCACGCAGCGCATCATGGTGCGGCGTTGGTCGGATGGATCCGACCACGCCATCGATTTCGGCGAGACGCCAGGCATCGTGGAGATTGTCACGGGCCTCGAACAAAGAGGGCGTCACCTGCGCTACACCTACCAGTCGATGTCTCAGCCCAAGCAGGTCTTCGAATACGATCTGGAGACGAGGGAGCGCGTACTCCTAAAGGTGGAAGACGTGCCGAGTGGCCATGATCCATCACTCTATGTCACCCGCCGCATATTTGCTCCGACCGACGATGGCGCGCAGGTGCCCGTCACCGTGCTCTATCGACAGGATACCAAGCTCGACGGGTCCGCACCGGTCTGGCTCTACGGTTATGGTGCCTACGGCGATGCGGAAAGTCCTGAGTTCGGAACCGAGCGGCTCTCGCTGGTGGATCGAGGCTTTATCTACGCCATCGCTCACGTGCGCGGTGGCGGGGAGAAAGGTGAAGGCTGGCACGAGTCTGGCCGACTGAAAAACAAGATCAACACATTCACCGACTTCATCGCGGTAGCCGAACACTTGGTGCGCCTCGGCTTGACCAGACCCGGTCGCATCGCCGCATCGGGACAATCCGCCGGCGGCCTCCTCGTTGGAACGGCCGTGAACATGCGGCCCGACCTGTTCGGGGCAATCTACGTCGAGGTCCCATTCGTGGACGTCCTGAACACGCTCCTCGATCGCTCTTTGCCGCTCACCGAGGCCAGCTTCTCGGAGTTCGGGGATCCCGGCACCAGCCGGGCCGACTTCCAGAACATTCTGAGGTATTCACCCTACGAGAATGTGCGCGCCCAAGCTTACCCGCCCATGCTGATCGTCCCGAGCCTGAATGACGCGCGGGTGCCTTACTGGGAGGCGGCCAAGTGGGTGGCGAAATTGCGTCATCTCAAGACAGACAACAACCCCATCATCCTGCAGGTCAAGCGCCAGGGTGGCCACAACGGCGGCTCAGGGCGCTACGACAATCTGCAGGAGTTCGCCAGAGCCTACGCGTTCGCATTACAGGTGCTCGACCCGGCCGTCCCTTAACGTTCTCGGAGCGCCACCGGTGCCAGCTGGGTGGTGCCCAGGGCCTATGTGGAGAAGGTGGGCGAGAAGGCGTTCACGAAGGCGGCGGTGCCAAGCCCAGCAGGAGCGCCGCCTGGCCTACGCGCACATCGTGCCCGGGGGCGACTTCACTCCACTGGTCGGGAAAGTAGAGACAGAAGGTGTCGTTGCCGATCGGTGCCTTGACGTTCGGCGTGCGCTGCAGCTTCCTCGGCGATCTCGCCGTCGACGCTGTATGGCCTGATC
>VBAB01000068.1:16678-27304 GCA_005888525.1 Alphaproteobacteria bacterium | reverse complement strand
CTGAATGGGAACGCTGCACCCCCGACCTTTCCCTAAGGCGCCCGTGATGATTGCAATGTTTGTTCGATTGGGGAGGCATGAGAAGCCAAACGGCCAGTCCCCTCTATTGGGCGTTTCCCCCAAATCGCGATGCGGGAAACCCTGAATGCGCGGCGGCGAGGAACCGATGTGCTGCGCAGGATGAACGGTGAACGGCCATAAGGGTCAGGGAGCTTCGCGCAAAGGCTCGAAAGCCGATCTGCCAGACTCGGCTCAGGCGTGCCGGTCAATGCCGACGGGCCACCGCTGCGCGGTCAGATGATCGTTTGCGCGGCCACGCAGGGGATCGCCAGCTGCGCGAAGGCCTGCCGCGTGGCGGCCAGCGAGCCGGCGACGTCGATGGCGCGGCAGGCGTCTTCGACGACGATCACCGCAAAGCCGCAGCGCTGCGCGTCCTCGGCCGAGTAGCGCACGCAGAAGTCCAGCGCGAGGCCGGCCAGGAATACGCGGCCGAGGCCGCGCTCGCGCAGGTAGCCGGCCAAACCCGTGGGGGTGGTGTGGTCGTTCTCGTAGAAGGCGGAATAGGAGTCGATGGCGCGGCGGTAGCCCTTGCGCAGCACCAGCTCGGCGTGCGGGAGCTGCAGGGCGCCATGGAATTGCGCACCGGGCGTGCCCTGCACGCAATGCTCCGGCCACAGCACCTGCGGGCCGTAGGGGAAGGCGACCGTCTCGTAGGGCTGCCGGCCGGGATTGGCGGAGGCGAACGAGCGATGGCCGCTGGGATGCCAGTCCTGCGTCAGCACCACGTGCTGGAAGCGCACGCCCAGCCGGTTGACGAGGTCCACCACCTCGTCGCCCCGGGGCACCGCGAGGTTGCCGCCCGGACAGAAGTCGTTCTGCACGTCGACGACGAGCAGGACGTCGGCGTCGCTGATCTTGTCGGTCATGCCGGCCTCCTTCGCCCGCGCCTCACGCCGGCTTCAGGTGGAGCTGCATCGGCGGCACGCGTGCCGGGCGGAAGGCCAGCGCAATGGCGACGGCGCCGAGCCCGATCGCGAAAGAGCCGATGTAGAGCGTCGCATAGCTCCCGTACGTGTCGAACACGAAGCCGCCCGCCCACGGCCCAAGCGCCATGCCAAGGCTCGCGAATGCGGTCACCGCGCCGAACGTCGTGCCCATGATGCGCGGGCCGAAATAGTCGCGCACGAGCACCGCGTAGAGCGGCATGACGCCTCCGTAGGCCAGGCCGAAGACGACGGACAGCGCGTAGAACTCGCCCAGCTCTCCCACGAACAGATAGGCGCCCACCGACAGGGCCTGGACGAAAAGTCCCGCCACGAGGACAGGCTTGGCGCCGATGCGGTCGGCGGTCATGCCGAGCCCGATCCGCCCGCCGAGCCCCGCGAAGCTCGCCAAGCTGTACACGCTGACGGCGAGCATCGGAGACAGTCCGCAGACCGTGGCGTAGGAGACCATGTGGAAGATCGGCCCCGAATGCGCCGCGCAACAGGCAAAATGGGTGAGGGCGATGGCGGCGAACTGCGGCGTGCAAAGCGCCTGCGCGGCCGTCAACGGATATTCCGGAGCCGCGGACGACGACGCGAGCGAAGCATCGGTGGCAGGGACCGACCGAGGCGCCCGGCGCACCAACAAGGCGGCCGGTATCAGCAGCACCCATGCCAGGACGCCGATGATCAGCATGGCGGTACGCCAGTCGACAGCACCAAGCAGCAAGCCGGCGATCGGCGAGACGGTCATGGTGCCGATACCCATGCCGGCGGAGACGAGGGCGACCGCAAGGTTGCGGCGATGCGCGAGCCATTCGCTGGCGGCCGCCATCATCGGCGCATAGAAGCTGCCGGCTGCCACGCCGATCAGAATGCCGAACAGCAGCTGGAACTCGGTGAGCGTCGGCGCCCGGCTGGCGGTGACGAGGCCGATGCCGAGGAGCACACTGCCGAGCAGCACGACGATGCGGGTGCCGAAGCGATCGGACAGGATGCCCCATAAGAAGGCGGCAGCCCCCATGCACAGGAAATCGAGCGTTGCGGCGGCGGAAATGCCGCTGCGCGACCAACCGGTGTCGGCGGCTATCGGTTGCAGGAAGACGGCGAGCGAGAGCATGGCGCCGATGCCGATGCAGGTCATCAGCATGCCGGCGCCGACGACGACCCAGCCGTATGACAGCTTCATGTTGCACCCGACGACTATGCGAACCGCCCTGCGCGGATCGTTCAATGCTGGCTCATGATGTCGCGTCAAGCGAGCCGGAAGTCAAACGCTCCTCCGCGCCAGCCCGAAGGCTGGGCCGCACGTTAGGCCAAACGCCCTGTCCTGGGAATCTTCGGCTGCCGCGCGACAACTGTGCGCGAGTCCCCGCCTTCGCATCGGCACGAGCTTCACCCAGGGCGACATTACGTGGCAGCACCCGGCTCAATCTTCCATGATCTTGGCCGTGCTCGCCGCTGGTGTTCCGACTCTGACGGTTGATAGCCAGCTTGTCATGATCGGACTTGCTGCCCTCGGGCTCGTCCCGAGGGTCCCGACCATCCAGCCATCCGCCGACTCCGGCGCTTGCTGAGAGCTGGATCCTCGGGACAAGCCCGAGGATGACACCGGTATCTGCGGCAAGGGGCGACGTCGGTGGTTTCTTGCGTCGGCGAGGGACCGTATCCAGATCGGACGGCACGGCCTATAACGGGCGCCGCGCGGGGGCCCGGATGGCGGGCCAATCTCGCAGACCGGGCCGCGCAGGCCGGGCAGGCTCTCCGGCGGAGTGACGCAACATGGCAAATGTCGTGGTAATCGGCGCCCAGTGGGGCGACGAGGGCAAGGGCAAGATCGTCGACTGGCTGTCGGAGCGCGCCGACATCGTCGTGCGCTTCCAGGGCGGCCACAATGCCGGCCACACGCTGGTGATCGGCAAGGAGACCTACAAGCTGGCGCTGCTGCCCTCGGGCGTCGTGCGTCCCGGCAAGCTCAGCGTCATCGGCAACGGCGTGGTGCTCGATCCCTGGCATCTGGTGGCCGAGATCGACGCCTTGACGAAGCGCGGCATCGCCATCGATGCCACCAACCTCAAGATCGCCGAGAACGCCACGCTGATCCTGCCGCTGCATCGCGAGCTCGATCAGCTGCGCGAGGCGGCCGCCGGCGAGCAGCGGATCGGCACCACGGGGCGCGGCATCGGCCCGGCCTACGAGGACAAGGCCGGCAGGCGCGCCATCCGCGCCCAGGACCTCAAGAACCTCGGCACGCTGGGCCCCAAGGTCGACCGCCTGCTCGTGCACCACAATGCGCTGCGGCGCGGACTGCGCGTGGCCGAGATCGGCAAGGATGCGCTGATGCGCGAGCTCGTGGAGATCGCGCCGAAGGTGCTGCCATACGTGGACAACGTGTGGTCGCTGCTCGACACCGAGCGTCGTGCGGGCAGGCGCATCCTGTTCGAGGGCGCGCAGGGCGCGCTGCTCGACGTGGATCACGGCACCTACCCTTACGTGACGTCCTCCAACACGGTGGCGGCGCAGGCGGCGACCGGATCGGGCATGGGGCCGGGTACCATCGGCTACGTGCTGGGGCTGGCCAAGGCCTACACCACGCGCGTCGGCTCCGGCCCGTTCCCCACCGAGCTCACCGACAGTATCGGCGAGCGCCTCGGCGAGCGCGGCCAGGAGTGGGGTGTGAACACGGGACGCAAGCGCCGCTGCGGCTGGTTCGACGCCTGCCTGGTGCGTCAGGTAATCAAGGTGTCGGGCATCGACGGCATCGCGCTCACCAAGCTCGACGTGCTCGACGGCTTCCCCGAGATCAAGGTGAGCGTCGGCTACGAGCTCGACGGGCAGCGCATCAACAGCCTGCCCGCCGGCACCAACGCGCAGGCGCGCGTCAAGCCCATCTACGAGAGCTTCGAGGGCTGGTCGCAGTCGACGCGCGGGGCGCGTACGTGGGGCCAGCTGCCGGCGCAGGCGGTGAAATACGTGCGCCACATCGAGGAGCTGATCGAGTGCCCGGTGACGCTGCTCTCCACCAGCCCCGAGCGCGACGACACGATCCTGGTGAAGGACCCGTTCGAGGATTGATGTTACTGGACGGAGTTCGCCCGGCGCATCAGGGCTGGGGTCCTGAGCCAGGTGATGCGCTCGCTGACGACGGTGTTGGCCGCGCGCGCGCCGTTGGCGCTGGCGGTGCTGGGCTGGGCCATCTGCAGAAAGCCGACGATCAGGCCGAGCAGGACACCGGCAAGCACGACATCGATCAAGCGCATGGGGTCCTCCCGTCCTCGAATTCCCCATCACTATCGCTGATTCGCCCGTGGTGTGCTGTTCCGGCGGGAACATGGGCGTGGGGTACGGGGTCAGACCCCTCGCTTCGCCGCTCGCGATTCAATCGAAGGCCTCGGCGAGGGGTCTGACCCCTTGGTCTGACCCCTTGCTCGTTGACAACGCCGGCTCCCCCCAACAGCATTGGCGCAACCACTCGAGGGGGAAATGCATGGGCCAAGCAGCAAGGGCGACCGGTGCGGCCGGTGGGGACGCCCTTTTCGCGGTACCGCAGATCACGCACGAGCGGCGCAGCGATGGGTCGATCGTGCTGCGCTCCGCGCGCGGCCTCGGCCCCGTGCCGCGCTCGATCGGCGTGCTGCTGGAGCGCTGGGCGGCGGCGGCGCCGGACCGGGTGTTCCTGGCCGAGCGCGCGGCATCCGGCGCGTGGCGGCATCTCACCTACGAGGCGGCGGGTCGGGCGGCCAACGCCATCGGCCAGGCCCTGCTCGATCGCGGCCTGGGGCCCGACCGGCCGCTGATGATCCTGGCCGAGAACGGCATCGACCATGGTCTGATGATGCTGGGCGCCATGCATGTCGGCGTGCCCGTGGTGCCGGTCTCGACCGCCTACGCGCGCCTCAGCCAGGACTACGGCAAGCTGAGGTACATCTTCGCTCTCGTCGAGCCGGGCCTGATCTACGTCGACGAGGCCGAGCGCTACGCCAAGGCGCTGGAGGCGGTCGGCGGCAGTCGCGTCGAGATCGTGGCCAGCCGCGGCAACCTCGGCGCCACCAAGGTGACGCCGTTCGCCGCGCTCGCCGAGCTGCGCCCTACGCCGGCGGTGGATGCCGCCTTCGCGCGCGTGGGACCGGACACGGTCGCCAAGATCCTGTTCACCTCCGGGTCGACCGGCCAGCCCAAGGGCGTGATCAACACCCAGGGCATGATGTGCGCCAACCAGGAGAGCGCGGCCGCGGCGTGGACGTTCCTCTCCGATCACCCGCCGGTGATCGTCGACTGGCTGCCGTGGAACCACACGTTTGGCGGCAACCACAACTTCAACATGATGCTGCGCCACGGCGGCAGCCTCTACATCGACGAGGGCAAGCCGGTGCCGGCGCTGATCGGGCGCACGGTCGCGAACCTGCGGGATGTGTCGCCGACCGTCTATTTCAACGTGCCGCGCGGCTATGCAGCGCTGACCGATCATCTGGAGAAGGACGAGGTGCTGCGGGACAAGTTCTTCGCCCGGCTCGATCTACTGTTCTATGCGGCCGCCGCCCTGCCGCAGAGCCTGTGGGACCGGTTGGAAAGCCTCGGCTTGAAGGCGCGGGGCTACAAGATGCCGTTCATCGCCTCGTGGGGGCTCACCGAGACGGCGCCGGCGGTGACGATGGTGCACTACGCCATCGATAGGCCGGGCAACATCGGCGTGCCGGGCCCGGGCATGGCGGTGAAGCTGGCGCCCGTCGGCGACAAGCTGGAGATCCGCGTCAAGGGCCCGAACGTGACGCCCGGCTACTTTAGGGCGCCCGAGCTCACCGCCGCGGCGTTCGACGAGGAGGGCTGGCTTAAGACGGGCGATGCCGTGCGCCTGGCGGAGCCGGACAATCCGGCGGCCGGCCTGCTGTTCGACGGCCGCACGGCGGAGAACTTCAAGCTGTCGTCCGGCACCTGGGTCAACGTCGGCACGCTGCGCACGGTCGTCATCGCCGCCGGCGCGCCCGTGATCGAGGACGCGGTGATCACCGGCCACGACCGCGACGAGATCGGGCTGTTGATCTTCCCGAGCCTCGCCGGGCTGCGCGGCTTGTGTCCGGACGCGCGTGCCGACGCGGGGGTGGACGCGCTGATCGCCGAGCCGGCCGTGCGCCGTGCGCTGATCGACGGCCTAGCGCGCCACAACGCGCGCGTGCAGGGCAGCTCCATGCGCATCGCCCGCTGCCTGCTGCTCACCGAGCCGCCCTCCATCGACGCCAACGAGATCACCGACAAGGGCTACCTCAACCAGCGCGCCGTGCTGGCCAAGCGCGCGGCGCTGGTGGAGCGGCTGCACGCGGAGCCCGCGGGGCCGGAGGTGATCGTGGTGGGGTGAGGCGCGCAGGATCTGCCGATGCGCGTCGCCGACTCTCCCCCGACCCGCGCGTTTTCATGGTCGGGCTTGCCTGCCTCCGGCGCCTGCTGAGAGCTGGATCCTCGGGACAAGCCCGAGGATGACACTTCGAGGGATCGATACCCACGAAAGCTTCCCGATCGTGTCCCACGACTCGTCCTCCTTGTGTGAGGCTCTACCCGGCCCATCCGGGCAACCCTCGAACCTGCACATCGAGGGTGAGTCGCCTCTTCCAGAGAAGAGACATACAGTTTGGGTCGAGCGAAGCGCTGACCCAACACCGATGGAGTCTATGGCCTGTGGCTGGCTCTGCACTGCGTTTGACCAACGCGCCGCTAATCCACACCTTCACATCGAGCGGGCGGTGGCTCACCATGGATCGAAGACCATAACCGGGGTGCATGATGAGCCCAACCAAGACAGTCCACCCACCCAAGGTGCTGGTCACCAAGATCGGCCTCGACGGGCATGATCGCGGCAGCCGGGTCGTGGCCGCGTTCCTGCGCGATGCGGGCATGGATGTGCTCTACACGCCACCCTGGCAGGAGATCGGCCAGGTAGTGCGCCTCGCCGAGGAGGAGGACGTGGACGTGATCGGCATCTCCTCGCTCGCCACCGACCATTTGCTCGTGCCCAAGCTGCTGAAGGCGCTCAAGAAGGCGGGGCTGGGAGAGGTGCCCGTGGTGATCGGCGGCATCGTTCCCGACGAGGACGAGCGCAAATTGAAGAAAGCAGGGGTGAAAGAGATCTTTCATCCGGGCGCATCGCGCGAGGAGATCGTATCCAAGGTGGCGAGGCTGGCCGGTGAAGCGCGAGCCGCGAAGGACAAGGAATTGCTGGCGTGAGTCGCAGGCAGCTCGCCGGCGCGGCGGCGCCCATTTGGCAGATGTGGAACGTGATATCCATCGTGCTCGCGTGCGCGGCGGGACTGCTGTTCGCGGCCGGATACACTGTCGCAGGCGGCGTCGCATTCGTGCTGTGCGCGGGCGGGTACGCTCTCAGGCGGCGCGCCATGCGCAAGTGAAATCGAGTATCCTGCGTGCAAGCGAAGCGCCCCCGATCCCCCGAGCGGGCGCTGCGTTGGAGGAAATGCATGGGCAAGCGAGCCAAGACGGGCGGTGCCCCGAAGGCGGTGCCGCTACCGCTGTCGGATTTCGACGAGGCGCGGGGACGCTGGCGCGCGGAGGTCCAGTCGGGACTAGGCGGCCGGCCCAACCCGAAGAATCGCTCCGGCGTGGAGGTCAAACCGCTCTACACGTCGCAGGACTGGGACGGCGACCGCTACATGGAGGCACTGGGCTTCCCGGGTCAGCTGCCGATGACGCGGGGCATCTACTCCACCATGCACCGCGGGCGCACCTGGACGCAGCGCCAGCTCATCGGTCTCGGCGTGCCGGAGGACTACAATGTGCGGCTGAAAGCCATCCTGGCACATGGCGGCACGGCCGTGTCGCTGATTCCCTGCAACTCTGTCTACCGCGGCTATGACGCCGACGAGGTGCCCCCGGAAATCCTCGGCACCTGCGGAGCAACCGTGAACTCGGTCGAGGACATGGCGGTCTGCCTCGACGGCATTCCGCTGGGTGAGATCTCGACCTCGCTCAACGATCCCTCGCCCTTCACGCTGCTTGCCCTGGAGCTGGCAGTTGCGAAGCGCCGCGGCATCCCCTGGGAGCGCATCTCCGGCACGTCGAACCAGTCGGACTACCTCTCCCACTTCGTCGCCAACCACATGTTTTTCCGCTTGGGCCTGCCGGGCGCCCGGCGCGTGCTGCTCGACCACATCGCCTTTGCCCGCCGGCATCTGCCGCAGTGGAACCCGCTGTCGATCGTCGGCCAGCACATGCAGCAGGCGGGCGCCACGCCGGCCGAGGCCATGGGGCTGACGCTGTCCTCGGCCATCCAGTACGCCAACGATTGCCTGGCGCGAGGCTGGGACCCCGACCAGGTGCTGCCGCGCTTCACCTTCTTCTTCGACATCTCCATGAGCTTCTTCGAGGAGGTGGCGAAGTTCCGCGCTGGGCGGCGCATCTGGGCGCAGCTGACGCGCGAGCGCTTCGGCGCCAAGGACCCGAGATCCTGGCGCTTCAAGTTCCACGGCCAGACGTCGGGCGTGGATCTCACGCGCGAGCAGCCGCTCAACAATATCTCGCGCGTGACGGTGCAGGCCATGGCCGGCATCTTCGGCGGGCTGCAGTCGCTGCACACGGACGCCTACGACGAGGTGCTCTCCGTGCCGACCGAGAAGGCGGCGCGCGTCGCCATCGCCACGCAGAACATCCTCAAGGAAGAGGCGCACCTGACCGACGTGATCGATCCGCTCGGCGGCTCCTACTACATCGAGGCGCTCACCGACGAGATGGAGGCCAAGATCCGCGCCGTGATCGCGCGCATCGACGAGGCGGGGGGCATGTATGCCGCGGTCGAAACCGGCATCCCGCAGCAGATCTGCGGCGACTCGGCACTGGCCTTCCAGGAGAAGGTCGATGCCGGTGAGCAGACCGTCGTCGGCATCAACAAGTACCGCGTGCCCGCCGAGGAGGAGATGCAGCGCGAGTCGCTCAAGCCCCCCTCGCGCAAGAAGATCGAGGCGCAGCTGAAGCGGCTCGCGCGCTTCAAGGCCGGGCGCAACCAGAAAGAGGTGCGCCGGGCGCTCGATGCGCTCGTCCGCGCCGCCGAAAGCAAGGGCGAGAACGTGTTCGAGAAGGTGGTCGAGGCGACCTGTGCGGAGGCCACGCACGGCGAGATTTGCGCTCACCTGCGCAAGGTCTACGGCTTCGGCCAGCCCCTGATCGTGCCTTGACGTCATTCCTGCGGAGGAATGACGTCCGCTAGTCGGTATGACGCGTCGAAACATGCGCTCGCGCGCCTAAAGCCGGCGGCAGCCTTCACGGCTTGCAGCAAATCCGCCGCGTCGAGGCCCCCTGGACGCGGGCGACCCGCCACCCGATATTCGCAGTGCAGGAGGGCTCCTTCATTGAACGACAAGAAGGACGAGGAAGAGAACCGCCTCTCCGCGCGCGCGGCGCGCTACGTGCGCGTCGGCACCAACGTCGGCGCCGTAGCCGCGCGGGTCGCGAGCCAGCGGTTCTTCGGCCTCGACTCCGACGACAGCAGGAACGCGGCGGCGCTGGCGGCCGCGCTCGGCGGCCTCAAGGGGCCGATCATGAAGGTGGCGCAGCTGCTGGCCACCATTCCCGAGGCGCTGCCTGCCGAATACGCCCAGGAGCTGTCCCAGCTGCAGTCACAGGCCCCGCCCATGGGCCCCGCGTTCGTGCGCCGTCGCATGATGGCCGAGCTGGGGCCGGCGTGGGCAGCCCGCTTCAGGAGCTTCCAGCCGCAGCCCGCGGCCTCCGCCTCGCTGGGGCAGGTGCATCAGGCGATCGGCCACGACGGGGAGGCGCTCGCCGCCAAGCTGCAGTATCCCGACATGCAGTCGGCCGTGGAGGCGGACCTCACCCAGCTCAAGATGGTGTTCGCGCTGCACGCGCGCATGAACCCGGCGGTGGAAACCGGCGAGATCCTGAAGGAGATCTCGGCGCGCCTGCGCGAGGAGCTGGATTACGAGCTGGAAGCGCGCCACACGGCCCTCTACGGCTCGATCTTCACCGACGAGCCGAGCATCCGCGTGCCGCGGGTGCTGCCCGAGCTGTCGACCAAGCGCCTGCTGACCATGACCTGGCTCGAAGGCCGACGTCTGATGGACTACAAGGAGGCGCCGCTCGAGCATCGCAACGCAATAGCGCGCGCCATGTTCGCATTACGGCGTGATCCACGGCGATCCCCATCTCGGCAACTACACCATCTTCGAGAGCGGACCCGGCAACGGCGCTGCGGCGCCCGCGGACGGCGCGCTGGGGGTACCGGCCGGCATCAACCTGCTCGACTACGGCTGCATCCGCACCTTCCCGACGCCCTTCGTGCAGGGCGTGATCGACCTCTACACCGGCCTGCTGCACGGCAAGCGCGATCTCGTGGTGCACGCCTACGAGACCTGGGGCTTCGCCGGCCTCTCCAACGAGTTGATCGACGCCTTGAACATCTGGGCGCGTTTCATCTACGGTCCGTTGCTCGACGACCGCGAGCGTGAGATCGCCGACGGCACGACGCCCGGCCAGTACGGGCGCAAGGAGGCGTTCACGGTGCACAAGGTGCTGAAGGAGAAGGGCCCCGTGAAAGTGCCGCGCGAGTTCGTGTTCATGGACCGCGCCGCCATCGGTCTCGGCGGCGTGTTCCTGCACCTGCGCGCTCGCCTCAACTGGCACGACATGT
>VBAB01000068.1:16179-16661 GCA_005888525.1 Alphaproteobacteria bacterium | reverse complement strand
AGAAGATGGCATTCGCGGCGGCCGGCGTGCCGCTGCCGGTAGTGGGCTGAGAGACAAATGCGCTTCACCGTGGGCCTCAAGACGCAAGGACGATCCGACCACATTGTGCTGGACGCCGAGGATGCGCTCGTCGCTGCCCTCAAAGCCAAGATCGCGCATCCGCAAGCACAGATCATGTACGTGCGCCGGGCCAACCGCCGGGGCGATGCGCGGCATCCACCTCACAGACTCCCGAAGGAGCCCTAGGTCGTGGCCAAGCAAGGCAAGATCCGGGTCGGCATCGGCGGGTGGACGTTCGAGCCGTGGCGCGGCACCTTCTACCCCAAGGGCCTGCCGCACGCGCGCGAGCTGCAGTACGCGAGCGAGCACCTCACCACCATCGAGATCAACGGCACGTTCTATCGCACGCAGACGGCAGCCACGTTCGCCAAGTGGGCCAAGGAGACGCCGGACAACTTCGTGTTCTCGGTCAAGGGCCCGCG
>VBAB01000068.1:0-16112 GCA_005888525.1 Alphaproteobacteria bacterium | reverse complement strand
GCCTTGTTCCAGCTGATGCCATAGTCCTTGCGATTCAGCGTCGTTCTCACCATGAAGGCGACGCGCGCACGTCCGTCTCGGTCTAGGACGACGCCGCCGACTTCGGCGCCTTCCTGGCCCTGCTGCCGGAGAAGCTCGACAGCCGCAAGCTGCGCCACGTCGTGGAAGTGCGCCACGATTCGTTCTGCACGCCGGAGTTCATTGCCCTGGTGCGCAAGTTCAACACGCCGGCGCGGTTGCAGAAGGGCGATGACTCCATCCCCACCGCCTATCCGGAGAAGCAGCTCGATGCCTGGGCCGAATGCGCCCACCTCTGGGCCAAGGGCGCCGTACCCGAAGGCCTACCGCTCGCCGACACCACAAATCCGGGCAAGAAAGTGCCGCGCGACGTCTTCATCTACTTTATCCACGAAGCCAAGGTCCGCGCCCCCGCCGCCGCCATGGCGCTGATCGAACGGGTCGGGAAATAACGCAACGTCATCCCCGCGAAGGCCGGGACCCATGCACAGATCAGCGGGGGGTTCAATCTCCGCGGGGCGCCGGCACGGCGTCACGGTCCGCGGTAGCGGTTCCAGGTCTCCGAATCGCAGAAGATTGCGACGCATCCCTTGAGAGTGAGCCTGTCGCCGGCGAGCGTGATGTCCAGGTTGTTGTAGGTCTGCGCTTCCTCGGGATTGTACACCGAGCCCTTCCATTTGTTCCGGCCGGCCTCGCGCCAGCCTTCGAACAGGGGCAAGCCGATGATCGGCCTGTTCTTGAGGGCCGGGTTCGGGTTGCCTCTGTCCGTCTGCGGCTTCCCCTTGGCGTCGTTCGGCTGGCTGATCCAGACGATGGTTCCGCACAGCCCCTGCTTGGGCGGCGCGCAATTGACGATCTCGACCCGGCTCTTGTTCTGTTTCGTCGACCAGATGCCGAGGATGCCTTGATCCTGCGCGGAGGTGGCGCCAATCGACATGAGCGTGGCGAGCGCGCCCGCGCCAATCGCAAGGCGGATATATGTCATGGCCTCATCGCTCCTGGGTTGCACGGTCACCGTCGCGGTGGAACTTGTAAGGCGGCCTCGAGGTTCCCTCGCTGGCCCGGAAGAGGCGGTCAAGATCGGGGAGCGGGCTCTTCTTGTCCAGGCCCTTCGCCGCCCTGTCTGCTCGCGCTCTCCTCGCCCGCCGCCGTTGCGCGAGTTTCTATTTCGACCTCGCCATTGGCGCTTGCCGCGATGCCTCGAGATTGACCGTTATCTCGATGTCGTCTCCAACGAGAAGGGCGCCTTGATCGAGAGCCTTGTTCCAGCTGATGCCATAGTCCTTGCGATTCAGCGTCGTTCTCACCATGAAGGCGACGCGCGCACGTCCGTCTCGGTCTAGGACGACGCCGCCGGACTCGACCGAGAGCACGACCCCCTTCGTGACCCCGTGCAGAGTGAGCTCGCCAATAACTCGATAAACGTTCGTTTTGGCGGTCGTCTCGATGACCGCGCTCTCGAAGGTGATCTGTGGAAACTTCGCAGCGTCCAGGAAGACGGCCGAGCGCAGCGCCTGATCGAGCTCGGCCGATCCCGTGTCCACCGAGGCTGTCCGCATGGAAAACTTCACGGAGGAAGCGCTGGGATTGACCGAATCCAAATCGATTGTTCCACCGATGTCCCTCAGCCTGCCGACCATGGTGCTCAAGAGGTAACGAATTGCGAATTTGGCCTCCGAGCGTGATCCGTCGATGAGGTAGACGTCGCCGGCGAAGGCCGGCGCCATTGCCAACAGGAGTGCGACCACGGCCCCCGACAATTTCCTCGAGCATGGCCCCGCGACACGCCGGTGCCAGCCCTGCAGACCACCGAATGTCGCGCCTTCGATCAATCCGGCCTCATGGGCTTCGCCCTGCACACCGTCATCCTCCCGGCGCCGCACAACATTGAGCCGTCTGGCGCCCTGCAAGCCGCCACCGCAACGACTCTACCACGAGCGCCGAAGTGAACGGCCTGATTTGCGACGGCGCCCGCGGGCCGCGATTGAATGCGCTGGACCTCACCGTCTCGACGATGCACGCTGAAGCCATGCAATCATCCGCGTCGCGCCATCTGAAGCAGCTCGAGAGCGAGAGCATATATATTCTGAGGGAAGCCGTGGCCGAGTTCCGCTCGCCGGTGATGCTCTATTCCGTCGGCAAGGATTCCTCCGTGCTCCTGCACCTGGCGATGAAGGCCTTCTATCCTGCCAAGCCGCCCTTCCCACTGATGCACATCGATACGACGTGGAAATTTCGCGAGATGATCACTTTTCGCGACAGGACGGCGGATCGCCTGGGACTCGAGTTGATCGTGCATGTGAACGAGGAGGGCGTGAGGGAAGCCATCAACCCCACGACCCACGGCAGCGCGCTTTTCACCGACGTGATGAAAACGCAGGCCCTGCGCCAGGCTTTGGAGAGGCATTCCTTTGACGCCGCCATCGCCGGTGCTCGGCGCGAGGAGGAGAAATCGCGCGCCAAGGAGCGCATCTTCTCGTTCCGCAACAAAGCGCATCGCTGGGATCCGAAGAGCCAGCGGCCGGAGCTGTGGCGCACCGTCAACACCCGTATCAAGACGGGGGAGAGCATGCGGGTATTCCCGCTGTCGAATTGGACCGAGCTCGATATTTGGACATACATCCATCTGGAGCAGATCCCCGTAGTGCCGCTGTATTTCGCCAAGGAGCGCCCGGTCGTCGATCGCGGCGGCCTGCTGATCATGGTCGACGATGACCGGTTTGCGCTGGATCCGGGCGAGACGCCGCAGATGCGCGTCGTCCGATTCCGGACGCTGGGTTGCTATCCGCTCACCGGGGCCATCGAGTCTGGGGCAATGACGGTTCCCGAGGTCATCGAGGAGCTGCTGCTCACGCGGCTGTCGGAGCGCCAAGGTCGCGTGATCGACCAGGATCAGTCCGGCTCGATGGAGAGGAAGAAACAGGAAGGCTATTTCTGATGGCTCGGCTCGAGCTGGTGAAGGCCGCTTCTCCCGCGACCTCGCAACCGGTCGCGGATCTGCTCGCTGCCGAGCGGAAGAAGGATCTGCTGCGCTTTCTGACCTGCGGCAGTGTCGACGACGGCAAGAGCACGCTGATCGGTCGTCTCCTTTACGATTCCAAGCTCGTCTACGACGATCAGCTGGCCGGGCTCGCGAGCGACAGCAAGAGAACAGGGACTGCCGGCGGTGATCTCGATTTCGCCCTGCTGATCGACGGGCTGCAGGCGGAGCGCGAGCAGGGCATCACGATCGATGTCGCCTACCGCTATTTCTCCACCCCGAAACGCAAGTTCATCGTCGCCGATACGCCCGGCCACGAGCAATACACCCGCAACATGGCGACGGGCGCCTCGACCTGCGACTTCGCGGTGCTTCTGGTCGATGCGCGGCAGGGCATTCTGGCGCAGACCCGGCGTCACGCCTGCATCGTGTCGCTGCTCGGCATCCGCAAGCTGGCGCTCGCGGTCAACAAGATGGATCTGGTCGGCTTCGCCAGGGAACGGTTCGAGACGATCGCGCAGGAGTTCGTCGCCTTCGGCCGGCGTCTCGGCTTCGAGGACGTCGTGGCAATTCCCCTCTCGGCGCTGAGGGGCGACAACGTCATCGCTCCCGGCGCCAACATGCATTGGTATCGCGGACCCACGTTGATGGGGCACCTGGAGACGGTCGATGTCACATCTGCTGGTGGCGACTTGGGCTTCCGCATGCCCGTGCAATGGGTCAACCGGGCCGAGTATTTTCGCGGTTACGCCGGCATGATCGCGGGCGGGACGGTGCGCGCGGGTGATGACATTGCGGTGCTGCCCTCGGGCCGGCGCAGCCGCGTCGAGCGCATCGTGACGTATGACGGGGACCTGGATGCGGCCGCGACGGGCGACGCCGTGACGCTGACGCTCGCCGACGAGATCGACGTCAGCCGCGGCAACGTGCTGGCCGCGGCTGGGTCCGATGTCGCCGTGTCGGACCAGATTGCGGCGCATGTCGTCTGGATGGCGGAAGAACCTTTGCTCCCGGGACGCGCCTATGTGTTGAAGTCAGGGGCCCAGGCGACGATAGCAACGATCACGGAGCTCAAGCACAAGATCAACGTCGACACGCTCGAGCATCAGGCGGGCAAGACGCTGGAGCTCAACGAAGTCGGCTTCTGCAATCTCAGCCTGAGCCAGCCGCTCGTATTCGATCCCTACAAGCGCAGCCGCGCGATGGGCGGCTTCATCCTGATCGATCGCTTCAGCGATGCGACGCTGGGCGCCGGCATGGTCGAGTTTGGCCTGCGCCGCGCCACCAACATCAAATGGCAGGCGATGGAGGTCGGCAAGGATGTGCGCGCCGGGCTGAAGGGCCAGACCCCTTGCGTGTTGTGGCTCACCGGACTGTCCGGGGCGGGCAAGTCGACCGTGGCGAACCTGGTGGAGAAGCAGCTGGCCGAACGTGGCCGCCACACCTACGTGCTCGACGGCGACAATGTGAGGCACGGCCTCAACAAGGACCTGGGGTTCACGGACGCCGACCGGGTGGAGAACGTACGGCGCGTCGCCGAGACCGCGAGGCTCTTGGTCGACGCCGGCCTGATCGTGATCGTCTCCCTCATCTCACCCTTCCGGTCCGAGCGGCGCATGGCACGCGAGCTGTTCGAGGCGGGCGAGTTCATCGAGGTATTCGTGGACACGCCGCTGGAGGTCTGCGAGGCGCGAGACCCCAAGGGCCTCTACAAGAAGGCGCGCGCGGGCATGATCAAGAACTTCACCGGCATCGACTCCGACTATGAGCCGCCGGACGCGGCCGAACTCCGCCTTCGAGCAGGCGTCGGTTCGCCCGAGGCATTGGCCCGCGACCTGATCGGCGAGTTGGAGCGGCGCAAGTTCATCTGAGGGACTGGCTGGCACCCATTAGGCGCCGTTTCACGGTATCTCACGTCCGTTCACGCAAGCGTGATATCGCGTCGCACAAATAAATGTTGCAATGCACAAATATAATGCCTATATATCGTGCAGGCGCCAATCGAGGCGTCCCCCCAGCCCGCCAACCGATGGATAGGACCGTGAACCAGCAATTCGGCAAGCAAGCCTTCGACCAAGCAGAGAAGCTCTTCAAGGACGCGCGCGTTCCGGAGAACGTGCAGGCCATGGCCCAGCAGAGCCTCGCAGCCTCCAAGGACTTCTACGCCAAGACGGCTGCAGCCGCGCAAGACGGCGCCAAGGTCATGACCGAGATTGCCGATACCGCGTGGGGCAGCACGAAGCTGCTCAACGAGAAGATCGTGCAGAACCTGACGGCAAATACCGAGGCCGCCTTCAGTGCGGCGCAAGCGATGGCCACGGCCAAGTCGCTGCCCGAAATCGCCAAGTTGCAAAGCGAATTCGTCCAGAGGCTTGCCGCGCAGGCAAGCGAGCAGACCAAGGAATTCTTCGATCTGTCGACCCGGGCCACGCAACATCTGTTCGAGAAGGCCCAAGCCGCGGCCGCCAAGTCCTTCAAGCCCACATTCTGAGCTCCAACCCCTCGACCGCAGTTGAGACCGCGACGGCTCTCGTCGCGGTCTTTTTGTTTTGCACCCATGACCGGCTCGGTGCGAGCTGGCAGATCAGGCCGGCCTGCGCACGTGTTCCCCAGGAAACAGTGCGTCGGCGTCTTGCGTGCTATCCTCGGCGGCTCGGATAGCAAGTGTTCCGTTACCCAAAGGTCTGAGCCGCTATCGATGAAAGCGGCGTCGAGGGGGTATCTTGGACAGTCGCCTGGCTCTGCCGCAAAATACCATTCTCGACGGCAGCTACCGCATCGAGCGCGTGGTGGGTGTGGGCGGTTTCGGCATTACCTATGAGGCCGAGGATCTCAACCTCGGCACCATGGTCGCCATCAAGGAATATTACCCCTTCGACTTCGGCGACCGCGACGCCACCATGAGCGTGCAGCCGAAGTCCGATCTGTGCAAGCGCACCTTCGAATGGGGCCGCTCGAACTTCCTGCAGGAAGCGCGGACACTCGCCCGCTTCGAGCATCCCAACATCGTCAGGGTAACGCGCGTCTTCGAGGCGAACTCGACCGCCTACATGGTCATGCGCTTCGAGCAGGGACGCAACTTCGAGGCCTGGTTGACGAGCCTCGGCAGGCCGCCCACGCAAGACGAGTTGGATGCAATCACAGGCGCAGTGCTGCGCGCACTGGAAACGATGCACGCGGCCAATTTCCTGCATCGCGACATCGCGCCGGACAACATCATCGTGCGCGCCGACGGCAGCCCTGTGCTGCTGGATTTTGGCGCGGCGAGGCGCGCGGTTGCCGAGATGAGCCAGTCCGTCACCGGCATCGTCAAGCCCGGCTACTCGCCGCACGAGCAGTATTCGTCCGACAGCCGCCTGCAGGGGCCGTGGTCGGATTTCTATGCGCTCGGCGGCACGCTGTACCGGGCTATCGCCGGCCGGCCGCCGGAGGAAGCCACGCTGCGAGTCGACGTGGATCGCATGCCGCCGGCAGCGCAGGTAGCGAAGGGCCGGTACCGGCCGGACTTTCTCGAGGGCATCGATGCCTGTTTGAAGGTGAAGCAGGCGGAACGGCCGCAATCCGTTGCGCAACTCGAGCCGATGCTGCTGGGACCTCAGGCCGCCGGCAATGCCCGGCCGGTCGCCCGCCGGCGGTTCGCCACCGCGGCCGCGATCTTGCTTGCGGTCGGTGCGGCCTATGGTGGCTTGGAATACGCGCGCTGGGCTCCGGCCGAGCGCGGGGGCGAATTCGCTGCTGACGGACCGCGAAATGCAGCGCGGGACGAGGTCCAGCGTGCCCCCGCTCTCGAACAGGAGAAGCAGAGCGAGGCGGCGTCCGCAGCCGCCAAGCGGCAGGCAGATCTGGATGCGGACAGGCGCCGGACGGAAGATGAGCGCAGTCTTGCGGACGCCGAGGCTCGCCGCAAGGAGGCTGCAGCCGCCGCGCAACGCGAGGCAGAATCGGAAGCCGCAAGACGACGGGAGGAAGAAGCGCAACGCACGGCCAGCATCGTGGAAGAAGAAAAGAAGGCAAGCGAACGTCAGTCGCTGACTCGCAGCTTGCAGACGGCGCTCGGCAAGGTCGGTTGCTACCCCGGCAATGTCACCGGCCAGTGGGACGCCGAAGGGCGTGCTGCGCTTGCGCAATTCGCCAAACGCGCCAAGGTCGATCTCGCGGTCGACGAGCCCACGATCGCGGCACTCACTGCGGTGCTCGTGCGAACGGACCGTGTGTGTCCGTTGGAGTGCGACGGGGATAAAGTCGAAAGCAACGGCAAATGCGTGCCGAAAGCCAACCACCCCGAACCTGGAGCCAAGGCGCCCTCGAGCGACCGTGAACGACCCGCCCGCGCCGCGGCGCAACGAGGCTACGATCCTTCCGATCGCAGTCGGCGCGTCACCGCTGGCGGCCACGTGACGTGTGGCCGAAACGGCTGTCAGACGGTCCCGAAGGGTTGCCATGCCGTCCGCGGAGGCGGAGGCGGAGGCATGGGCGGGAAGATCATCTGCCCGTGAGGGACGTGGATTGTTCGTCGAGAAGTCTGCCTCAGCGCTCCAGCTTCGGCCTGCCCACGATGGTCACAACCAAACGATCGGGCTTGAGCACGTTTTCTGCCACGCGCCTGACATCTTGCAGGGTAACCGCATTGATCTTCCGGTTGCGCGCCAGAAGATAGTCGGGGCTTTCGCCATCGAGCTGGATGCGCAGCAAGGAGTTGGCCACCTTTGCGTTGGTGTCGAAATCCAGGAGGTATGAGCCCGTCAGATAGCGTTTGGCATTGTCGAACTGGGCTGGCGTCGGGCCGTTGCGCGCCATGTCCGCGAACACGTCGCTCATCACGCCCAATGTCGTTCCCATCGCCTCGTTCTTGGTTGCCACGCCGCCGACCATGAGTGACGTGATGGAATCGCGCAGCAACCGGGTCTGGACCGAATAGGCCAAGCCTCGCTTGACCCGGATCTCCTCCATCAGCCTCGAGTCGAAGTCGCCGCTGCCGATGATGTGGTTGAGCACCTGCAGGGCTGGGAAATCCGGATCGTCGGATCTCAGCGAGGGGAGACCGAACGTCGCCGTGGCAAGGGGATAGTCCTTGTCGACGACCACCGGCCCCGGCAGGGCACGTGGGTCGACCTTCTCGACGCGCTTCGTTCTCGCTTTCTCCGGGAGGCCACCAAACACCGCATCGAGCGTGTCGGCGGCCGCGCCTTTGTCGATGTCGCCGACGATAACGATCCGCAAGACGTCCCTGGCAAGCAGGTTCGCGTGCATTGCCTTGAGGTCACCTGCGGTGATCCGCGGGATCGTCTCGGGCGTTCCGTCCGCCGACCTGCCGTAGGGGTGGCCCGGAAACGCTTCCACGTACCAGCGATCGAGAGCCACTCTCGTGGGCTCATTGGCGGCGCGCGCAAGGTCGGTGAGGTGTTGCGCCCTTGCCCTCTCGACCGCATCTGCATCGAAACGAGGGCTGACCAATACCTGCCGGAGCAATTCTGCAGACGGCGCAAGCCGCTTCGACAGGGTCTCGAGCCCGCCGTAGATCGCATCCCGTGCGCTCGAGACCGACAGACGCGTCCCGAGCAGCGAGACCTTGTCCTTGAAGGTCTTGGCCGACATATCGCCGGCCCCTTCCGTCAACAGGTCCGAGACCATGTCGGCAAGGCCCTCTTTGCCGGGCGGGTCCTGAGCAGCGCCCCCCATGAACGCGAACCTGATCGCCACGAGCGGAATGCTGTGCTCCTCGACCAACCATGCCTTGATGCCGCGCGGGCTGACGATCTGCTCGACCTCGAGCGCGACCGCGGCGGACGGTACGGTCAGGAGCCCCGCAAGCTGGAACATCACTAGGAGCACGGGCATGAGCGGGGCCGGCAACCTCAACCGTCGGAATTCGCTGAGCATCCGAGGCCCCTATTCTCTGGTTACTGCTTGGTTGCCACCGGCACGGTACCGGTCGCTTCGGTCGGAGTGAGCGTGGCCGTCACAGAGCGTTGCGCGTTGAGGAACTCTCCTGCCGCCTGTTTCATGTCGTCGAGGGTTCTCGACTGGATGCGGGTGGAGACAGCATCGATGTCGGCGATCGAGCGGCCAAGCGTCACGCCTTGCCCGTAACGGTTCGCCAGCGTCGTCTGATTGTCCGACTCGAACACGCGCTGCGCCTCGAGCGCCGATTTCGCGCGCTCCAGCTCCTCTTGTGTCACGCCGTTCTGGCGGACATCGGCAATGACTGCGTCGAGTTCTGACTCCACCCTCTCCAGCGTGATTCCCGGCAACGGGATGATGACGCACGCCAAGCGGCCGCCTTCGAGGGCGTTGCCGTCGAAGTTGGTTCCAGCCGTCGACGCCAGGTTGCCCGCGACCAGCCGCCGATAGAGGCGCGAGGTGTCATCGTTTCCGACTATCCATGACAACAATTCGATGCTTTCTGCCTGTCCCGGGCGGCCGGAGAAGTAGCTGGGCGTTCGATAGTAGCGCAGCAGCAGCGGCGCGCCCGCTCGCGCGTCTTCGAGGTGAACACGGCGAGCCGCGATGGCTGGGGGCTCTTGCGCGCGGACGCGCGGGGTGATCGCGGGGTTGGACTTGTTGCGCCCATACGTTGCCTGCGCCAGCGGCCGAACCTCTTGTGGCGTGACGTCGCCGGCCACTACCAGGACGGCGTTGTTGGGCGCATAGAAGCGCCGATAGAATCTCTGCGCGTCCTTGAGAGAGAGCGCGCTCATCTCGTGCTCCCAGCCCAGGGAAGGTCGATGATATGGATGATTGAGGTAGAGGGCGGCGAGCATCTGCTCGCTCAGGATGCTGAGCGGGTTGGCGTCCACGCCGGAGCGGCGCTCCTCCAGGATCACGTTGCGCTCCGTCAGCACCTCGGCCTCCACCAGCCGCAGGTTCACCATGCGATCCGCTTCCAACTCCATCACGCGGCGCAGATGCTCCTTGGCAACGCGCTGATAGTAGGACGTCGTATCGTGCGTGGTCGTTGCGTTGTCGCGCCCGCCGAGCCTGGTGATGATGCGCGAAAACTCCCCCGACTTGATCTTACCGGTCGACTTGAACATGAGGTGCTCGAGGAAATGGGCGATCCCCGAGGTTCCCCACGGATCGTCGGCGGCGCCGGCGCGGTACCACACCATATGCGTGACGACCGGCACCCGATGATCGGGGATCACCACGACATCCATGCCGTTGGCGAGCTTGAACGCGCTCACTTGCGGCTCGGCGCGGGCATGGCTTCCCGCCAGCCACAATGCCGACACGAGGAGCGCTCCGCCCAGCCAATGCATGGTCCTCTGACCGGTCGTCGTCTGCATGGAGCCGCTCACGGACATGGAAGTTGCTTTCGCGCCTGCATCGGATCGCCGTGCTAGCGGAATTTCGACACGCGCTCCGCCTGCTCGAGTATCACCCGCGAGTTGTCCGCATCCAGGGTGCCGGCCGGGTCGCCCTTGAACTTTATCGTCGGGTTCGACCAGATGGGAACGCGCGGGCAACCGTCGCAGCTCGCCTTGTAGCTCATGATGTCGCGCCATTTCTTGCCGTTCACGAAGCCGTGGCCGTAGGCGAACGGTGTCACGTTCTTGTCCAGGGACAAGTCGTGGCGCGCGCCGATGATGTGGCCGACCTCGTGCGCGATCGAATAAGTCAATGCCGCACAGGAGTGATGAACGACGACGAAAGCCTCGTCGGCATCGGCCCCAACGCGCGTCGAAAGCCCGCAACCTGACGCATCGTCGACGATGAGGGCGACGACATCGGCATGCTTCTCGTTGCGCAGCTTGCGAATTCCCTTGAACGGGCCCTCTCCGTCGACCATGCGATAGAGGTGGTTGAAATGCTCCCCGTCCGACTCGTCGTAATCGATCAGCTGGCTGTGAACGAGGCGAAGCCTGATCTTGCCGAGACCGCTGTTCGTGAAAGACTCGTTTGCCTGCTCCACCGAAATCGCGATCAGGTCCTTGTCGAGGTCGAGATACTTGGAGACCACCTTGCTCGTGTACAGCACCATTAGATCAATGGTGACCTTCTTTGCAGCCATTGCACGCCGCTTTGCGGCCGGCAGCGGCTGGATTTTCGTTGGCGCAGGATCAGGAGCCGCTTCGAGTTTCGGAAGCGTCACGCCACCGATTGAATCTTGCCGGTCCTTCAGATTCGAGCGATCCCGCGGACGCATCATCGCCCCTTCGCCGCGAGCAACCAGCGGATCATCCTTCACGTCCGCGCTCTGCGGCTGCGCCGGCATGGAGCCGTGATCGGGAGGCATCTTCCCGGGGTCGGTTTCGACGACGGCATGCACTTCGCCGCCCATGTTCTTCAGGCTGTACATGTGCCCGCGGTAGGTGAACATGCCGTTGAAGCGGCCGCCCTTCCACCACATCAGCATGACCGGCTCGCCCGTGCCCTCGATCTCACCGCGCCAGGTGCAGCCGTCCTTCTTCATGTCGACGCTGGTGCGCCGCGCGGTGATAGTCTCGCGCTCATTCAGGGGAATGACAATCTTTTGAATCAGCGCGGCAGGACGCTTGCCGATCGCCGACTTCGGATCGTAATCCTTCATCAGGGCATACTCGACGACCGCGGCGTTCGGCGATGCCATCATGCCGACGCCCATCGTCTCTTTTGATCCTTTCATGGCCTGCATCATCGCTTCCTGAGACGGCGACATGGCCATCGGCGCGCTCGGCCGCTTGAGAACTTGGTTCCAGTCGGTGCCGAGCCTGGTCATCTTCACGCCCAGGGCCTCGCCTTGGCGTATCACGTCCTCGATGCGCGACGTCGGCATCGACCACATCTCCGACTGCGTGAAGCCCAGCACCTGGCCGTTTGCGGTCTTGCCGGCGCGACCCAGCAAATCGTTGTAGGCCTTCGAGCCCTTCGGCGGCAGGTTCTGCAGGATCAGCTCGGAGCGGCCCTCGCTTTTCGCATCCTGTGCGAGGCCTGGTCGAACCGCGGAAATAGCCGAAGCCAAGAGCGCTGCGACAAGCAAGCGCGATGCAATACGCAGGTAGCAGCGGCGTGTGGTGGGCAGAGTGCGGCGCATGTCCGGCTGGCTCCCTTCGCAGAGCTGACGCGGACACTTCAGCAGGAATCAACTGAGCGACCGCCATATCTGTGGGCGCCGCGATTGGCGGCGCCCACAGAGCAATCCTACGGTCAGGAGGCGCTTACTTCTTCTTCGCGTTGGGGGAGTCGAAGCCGCCGCCGGGCTTGAAGATGTCGGAGGCCTTTGCGTTCGCATCCGACTGAAGCCGCTTGAAGAAATTGTCGGCCGTGAACCGCTCGTCGCCCGCCGTGCACGCATCGAAGCCACGCAGGGCCGTACGGCTGAGGTCGGCGATCTGCTCGGCGGACAACTTTGCGAATTTCTCGCGGTCGAGGCTCTGCCAGAAGTCCTTGTAGTCCTTCGCGCAGTTGGCGGCCATTGCGGGGGCACTTAGCGCAGCAGCAGCCACGGCGGCGAGTATGAGACGCTTCATGGGTAGATCTCCATTTTCATAGCTACGACGGAGCATCCGTCGGGTGCAGTTACGACAACTCCTCAAGATTGGTTTCAATGTCGAGCCAAGATTTTTTGATGCTCCTTGAGGAGAGTTGACTGATGGTCCAGTTCCTGATCGTCGTGCAGGGCCGAAAAAACCATCCGTTCTCTACGTTTCTCGACGAGGCATCATCTGTCACAAGATTGTGTTGTCCAAGGCACAGATCACGGTATCGTGAACGAAACGCCGTTTCGAGGCTTCAAATCGGCTCGACATGGACTATCTGCGGCTCGGGCACACTTGCCTTGGACATGCCGCTCGGGTGCGAGGCGCAGCAATGCCGACATCCAAAGCCGACCTGACGAATGCGATTTCCCGCGTTGCAAAGGGCGATCGCTCGGCATTCGAGGCTCTGTACGCCGCTACATCGGCGAAACTGTTTGGCGTTGTCGTTCGTATATTGGTCCGACGTGACCTGGCAGAGGAGGTGCTACAGGAGGTCTACCTTCGAGTTTGGCAGCGCGCGGCCGAATACGATCCTGCCCTCAGTTCGCCGATTACGTGGCTGGTGGCCATCGCTCGCAACCGTGCCTTGGACGAGGTCAAGCGCAAGCCGATGAGGTCGCTCGAAGAGATGCCGGGAGTTCTGGAGATCGCGAATGACGACGACCCCCTCGCCGATCATGGTCGAAAGGAGGAGATGCTGCGCCTGAAGGCATGCCTGGACAGATTGGAGCCGGAGAAGAGTCAGATTGTGCTACTGGCTTACTACTACGGCATGACCAGGGAGGAGATTGCAGGCCGGATCAAGCGACCGGTGTCGACAGTGAAGACGTGGCTGCGGCGAAGTCTCGCCCAGCTCAAGGATTGTCTCGGCCAATGACTGATGACGACGACGTTGACGGATTGGCCGCGGAGTACGTGGTCGGATCGCTCGACCCTGCCGAGCGGGCGCAGGTCGCTGCCCGCTGCAGGACGGATGTGACACTGCGTGAAGCCATCGGGGATTGGGAGCGACGTCTCGGGACGCTCGCTGACGGAGTGCCGGGGATCGAGCCGCCGGCGCCGCCGGCGCACCTCTATTCGACCATCGCCAAGCGGATCTGGGGGCAGGGGGGCGCGTCGATCGAGAGGGCAGAGGCGACCCCGTTGCGTCGGAGCGCTCGGCGCTGGCGAGGACTGGCCGTCGGTGCGGGCGCGTTGGCGGCGTGCCTTGCGTTGATCGTGGTCTGGCTCTTTCAAAATTCGCCCGGCCCACCAACGGCATTTGTTGCGGAATTGCATAGGAGCGCTGCGGGGCCCACGGCGGACGAGAGCGCAAGAGCCGCGGGCCCGCCAGGCTTTGTGGTGTCCCTCGATCTGGCGGCGCACACCATCAAGATTACTCCCGTCACAGTCCGACCAGCGCCGAGACGAAGCTATCAGCTTTGGCTGACTCAGGGAGGATCGGCGGCGCCGAGCTCGTTGGGGGTCGTCTCCCAGTCGGAGCCGACGACTTGGGCCTGGCGCACCCTGGCAACCCCCGCCGACCTCGTGAACGCAACGCTTTCTGTCAGTCTGGAGCCCGAGGGCGGCTCCCCGACGGAAATGCCAAGCGGCCCGATCATATTCATCGGCAAGCTCGTCCCGGCAACGCCCTGAGGGTAGGTTGCAGTTTGCGACTGGCTTGACCTTCGCCATAGTAGGCCGGTACCGGGGTAGCTGCCGCCGGCGAGCCGATCGAGGGTGCCCTGATGCTCCACACCGCTGCCAAACTCCCCAGCAGCGTTGCTGCACACCTCGGCATCGTCATGGTCGCAGCCTCGATCAGCACATTCGCGGCTCCTGGCGCTACGGCGCAGACCGGTGCGGGCGGCAACAACCGCGTCACTGCCGGCAAAGGCCAACAACCGGTCACCGACAAGGTCATCATTTCCCATACGCCCAAGTTCAAGTCCAAGGCCTATTCCGTGCTTTCGAGGGTGCTCGGCAAGAAGGAATTCGAGACGCTGGGCCACACGCAATCCGAGGTCTGGTCGGTGCCGCAATCGCGCTTCGCGCGCTTGGTCCAGAGGCTCCGGGTGTTCGGTTGCAAGATCATCCGTCTGCGCGCGGACTCCAATCACATCCTCAGGCGCCATCAGGGGCCGGTGGCGATGTCGGCGGCCCAGGAGGGCATGCTCAGGAGAGCGCGAGCCTCTCGCGAATTCGTCGGCGTCAATATGATGAAGGCACCGGAACCAGAGGTTGCCGAATATGCTTTGACGTCCGGAGCAAACAAGCCTGTCCCTGCAGGCAGCAGCCCGCCGCAGGACTCGGTCTCCAGGATCGTGCTTCCCATCAACGACACGCAGCAAGTCACCATTCTGCGCCTGAAGGTCTCCGCCACCGAGAAGGGCAGCACGTGGCGTGGTAGCGTAGAGGAGACCGGAGAGAGCGCCGTGCTGATGTGGTGGAAGGACGGTCATCTGTCGGGCGTGTTCGGCTACAAGGGCCACATCTACACGATCGTGAACATGGGCGGCGAGGTTCACGCGGTAGTCGAGACGGATCCCAAGATGATGCCGCCCGACCATTCGCCGGAGAAGGCAGACAACGCCCGTCCGCCCGCGGACCGTGCCGCAGCGCAGCCCGAGGCGACGGCCAAGCCACGTCCTCTCCCACGGGTCAAGCCACTCGCCGATGCCGAGCGCCAGGCGCTCGAAGCCAAGAAGATCACCATCGACCTGATGCTCCTCTACACGCAGAAGGCGGCGAGCCGTTACATCCGCGATCCAGGCGATCTGCTCGAGCTCGCGGTCGAGCAAGCCAACGAGACCTTCCGCAACAGCGGCCTCGGCAATATCAGCTTGCAGCTCGTGCATAAACAATTGATCGACTACGACGAGACGGGCGGCGATCAATTCACCCATCTCTATCGCATGGTGGACGGGCTCGGTGCCTTCAAGGACGTTCGCAAGCTGCGCAACGAAAAGCGCGCCGACATCGTCGGGTTGATCCTGGAGGATCCGTCCGGCTGCGGCCTCTCGACGCGCGTTGGGGCAGATGCCGAGGAGGCCTATTTCGTGGTGCATCACTCATGCGCCGCAATCACCATCTCGATTGCCCACGAGATCGGCCACATCATCGGCGCGCGTCACGACCGGATCATTGATGCGAACGATGCGCCGTTTCCCTATGGCCACGGGCATGTCAACGGCACCAAGTGGCGCGACATCATGAGCTACCAGAAGGGTTGCGACGGCTGTCCGCGCATACCATTCTGGTCGAACCCCCGGATCATGTACCGGGGGGAGCCTACCGGCACCGACGCCGCGGACAACGCCCGCGTTATTCTCGAGCAAGCCGAGCGCGTGTCGAATTTCAGGTAGGGCTCATGCCTGAGCAGAGACATGCTGCTTCCTTGTCGCCGCCCTCCCGCTGTGGCACAGTCTTCGCGTGAAAAGATCGCTGCATCGTTGGTTCGTGGCCCTTGGCGTCCTCGCCATGGCGATGGCACTTGTCGCCATCCCGGCAGGCATCGCGCTGGCGTCTGCCAAGTCCGGCATGGCGAGCATGGCGGCAATGGCGGACGGCTCCGACGACATGCCCTGCCATCACCCCTGCCCCGGCTGCACAAAGCCTTGCCCGGACATGGGCGGTTGCCTGCTCAAGTGCTTCCAGCCGCTTTCCGACGCTCCCGC
>VBAB01000093.1 GCA_005888525.1 Alphaproteobacteria bacterium | reverse complement strand
GACAAGACCACGGGCGAGCGCAAGGAGAAGACCGAGTGGCACTCGGTCGTGATCTTCAATGAGGGCCTGTGCCGCGTGGTGGAGCAGTACGTGAAAAAGGGCTCCAAGTTGTACATCGAGGGCGCGCTGCAGACGCGCAAGTGGCAGGGCCAGGACGGCCAGGATCGCTACTCCACCGAGGTCGTGCTGCAGGGCTTCAACAGCGTGCTCACCATGCTCGACGCCCGCGGCGGCTCCGGTGCCAGCGCCAGCCCCGGCATGCACGAGGACGACCAGGCCGGCTACACACCGGCGGGCAACGGCAACGGCGCCAAGCGTGCCGCAGCCGCCGGCGGCAAGAGCTTCGACAAGCCCGTCGACGACGAGATCCCGTTCTAAGATCCACTGCGCTTGCGCCCGCCGTGATGGCCGGCGTGAAAGGCACGACGCGGCATCGCGCGCCGGGCTACACCTGGGCGGCCCTGCTGCTGGTCGTCGCCATCAGCTCGTTCTGGGTCCACGAGATCCACCTCTGGGGACTGTGGAGCCCCATCCACTTGCTGTCGATCTTCACGCTGGTGATGCTGCCGCTCGGCATCTGGCACGCCCACCACCACTCGGTGCGGCGCCACCGCTCCACCATGGTCGGCCTCTTCCGAGGCGCACTGGTGATCGCCGGCCTCTTCACGCTGGCGCCCGGCCGCATCATGCACAAGGTCCGGTTCGGCAGCTGACGCGTCCAGATCTGCGAGACCGACACGCATCCCGCCCCCACTTGTGCTAAGATTCCGCGCGATCGCCAAGGAGCAACGCTGTGGACGCCGTTCGAACATACACGATCATTCTCGAACCGATGGATGAGGGCGGCTTTCTGGTGCGCGTACCCGCGTTGCCCGAGGTCGTCACCGGAGGCGATACGGAGGACGAAGCGCTCGCCATGGCCAAAGAAGCCATCGAGCTGGTGCTGGCGAGCCGACGGGAGCGCGGAGAAGACATCCCGATAGAGTCAGGCAAGCCGCAGGTGCGCGAGGTTACTGTTTCTACCGTCGCATGAGTGAGCGTCTTCCGACATTGAAGGCGCTCGCAGTGATCCGCGCGCTGGAGCGAGCAGGCTTTGTAGTTGTGCGCTCTGCCGGCAGCCACCATCGATTGGTGCATAGCGCCGACGCACGGCGCGCGACGACCGTCCCCGTTCACAAGGGTCGAGACCTGCCGCGCCCTATGTTGCGAGCAATTATCAAACAAGCCGGGCTTACTGCAGAAGAGTTCGTCGACCTTCTCTAGGTTGCCCGGCGCAACGCGATCCAACCCAGCACCTTGCCGTCGATGACGACCAGGCCCGAGGCGATGACGAGCGCGCCTGCGATCTGGTGGGGCGCCAGGCTCTCGTCCAGGTCAGACCCCTCGCCTCCACGTTCGCCGTGAAGAAGCCGCGCTGGCAGCGAGGGGTCTGAGCCCGCGCCCGGTGTGCACGTCGTCGACCATGATGGCGGTGATCCGGGCCATGAAACGGACGCCGACGGCTACATCCGTCCGGCGCACGATCTCGCAATCGCCGTCGATTGCAAGCGCCTCGGCGATCAACCGAAATCGGATGGGCAGCCACTCCGGATGCGCGACTTCCAGCAGGGCGCCCTCCTCGGAAATATTACGCATGACGCACGGGACGACCGGCCGCCCGCGCAGGAGAATAGTTGCGTGCACACACGTTTGCCGGCGCCCGAACTGGCGTCGCTCTGTGCCCCTCATGCCCTCGACTCTCACGTTCAGCACGCTCCCCAACGGGGCTGACGCTAGGGTGCAAAGCCTTACCGCGGTCTCAATTCGACCGCGCGAATTGTCGGCAATCTCCAGCTATCGGCCTGATCCCATTTTAATGGTTATCGCGCGGGATGCCCTTGGTCTTGGCGATCTTCTGGTATTTCACCGCCGGCTTCAGCACCATGCCGTGCGCGAAGTCGTCGACGATGCCGCGCTGGATCTCCTGCCAGGGCGTCTGGTGGCCGGGATACTTGTAGCCGCCGTGGCCCTGCAGGGCGGCGCGCCGCTTGTCGTACTCCTCCTTGGAAATGAGGATGTCGGCTGAGCGCTTGTTGAGGTCGATGCGCACCCGGTCCCCGGTCTTCAGGATGGCGAGCCCTCCGCCGGTCGCCGCCTCCGGCGAGGCGTTGAGGATCGACGGCGAGCCCGACGTGCCGGACTGGCGCCCGTCGCCGATGCAGGCCAGCTCCGTGATGCCCTTCTTGATGAGGTAGTTGGGCGGGCGCATGTTGACGACCTCCGCGCCGCCGGGATAGCCCACCGGCCCCGCCCCGCGCATGAACAGCACGCACATCTGGTCGATCTTGAGCGCGGGGTCGTCGATGCGCTTGTGATAGTCCTCCGGCCCGTCGAACACGATGGCGCGGCCCTCAAAAGCGTTGGGATCCCGAGGGTTCGACAGGTAGCGGGCGCGAAACTCCTCCGAGATCACGCCTGTTTTCATGATGGCGCTGTCGAACAGGTTGCCCTTGAGATTGAGGAAGCCGGCCTTGTCCTTGAGCGGCTTCTTGTAGGGCCGGATGACGTCGTGGTCGCTGATGGGGCGCTCGGCGCAGTTCTCGCCCATGCTGCGGCCGTTCACGGTCAGCGCATGCTCGTGGATCTTGCCGGCCTTCATCAGCTCGTTGACCACGGCCGGCACGCCGCCGGCGCGGTGATACTCCTCGCCCAGATAGCGGCCGGCCGGCTGCATGTCGACCAGCAGCGGGATCGCATAGCCCACCTTCTCCCAGTCGTCGTTGTCGAGCGGCACGCCGATGTGCTTGGCGATCGCGTTGAAATGGATCGGCGCATTGGTCGACCCGCCGATCGCCGAGTTGACCACGATGACGTTCTCGAACGCCTCGCGCGTCATGATCTTGGAGGGACGCAGGTCCTCCCACACCATGTCGACGATGCGCTTGCCCGTGAGATACGCGATCTGCGCGCGCTCCTTGTGCGGGGCGGGGATGGCGGCGCAGCCGGGCAGCGACATGCCGAGCGCCTCGGCCAGCGAATTCATGGTCGACGCCGTGCCCATGGTATTGCAATGCCCCGGCGATGGCGCGGAGGAGGCCACAAGCTCCACGAACTGCTCGTAGGTGATCTCGCCCGTGGCAAACATCTGCCGCGCCTTCCACACGATCGTCCCTGAGCCCGTGCGCTCGCCGCGGAACCAGCCGTTGAGCATGGGGCCGCCCGACAGCACGATGGCCGGCAGGTCGACGGTGGCGGCGGCCATCAGCTGCGAGGGCGTGGTCTTGTCGCAGCCTGTCGTGAGCACCACGCCGTCGATGGGATAACCGTAGAGGATCTCGACGAGCCCCAGGTAGGCGAGGTTGCGGTCGAGCGAGGCGGTGGGCGATCGGATGCACCGGGAATTCGAAGGCGATGCCGCCGGCCTCGCGGATGCCTTCGCGCACGCGCGGCGCCAGCATCAGGTGGTGGCGGTTGCAGGGCGACAGGTCCGAGCCCGACTGGGCGATGCCGATGATGGGCTTGCCGGACGACAGCTCCTCGCGCGTCAGGCCATAGTTCATGTACCGCTCGAGATACAGGGCGGTCATGTCGGGGTTGTCGGGGTTGTCGAACCACTGCCGCGAGCGCAGCTTCTTGATCTGGGCAGCAGTCGGCTTCTTTCCGTTGGGCATCGGCGTTTCCTCTCCGTATCCGTCATTCCCGCGCAGGCGGGATTCCACGCAAGTCTCCGTCATGCGGGCGCTATCACCCGGAATTCGCATTCGCGGTCTACCGTGCCCCGGCAGGTTCGAACGTGATCTTGAGCTTGTGGCCGGTCGCGCGCGCATAGCGTTCGAGCGTACGCGTCGACGGCTTCATGCGCCCGCTTTCCAGGCGCGAGATCACAGCGCGGGTAGTCTTCATTCGCGCAGCAATCTGCTTCTGCGTCAGACCCGCTCGCGCCCGCGCAGCGATAAACTCGCGCGCTCGCTGGAACTCATCCTCCAGCTCCGCGTGCCTTCGCATAGCCAGGGCGCTCCTTGAGCCACTTCTTATGCAGATCATCGATGCGAGTCACGTAATGCCCTTTTTTTCGTCATCCCCGCGAAGGCGGGGACCCAGGTCAGTTCGCCAAACAGGTGCGGATAGTTGCATGGAT
>VBAB01000191.1 GCA_005888525.1 Alphaproteobacteria bacterium | reverse complement strand
GTTGTCGATGAAGTCCGTATTGATGCGCCCGCCGCGCGCGGCGAACTCGATGCGGGCGCGCTGCGTGACGCCGAGGTTGGCACCCTCGCCGATCACCTTGGCCCGGACCTCGGCGGCGGTGATGCGCAGCGCGTCGTTGGCGCGATCGCCCACCTCGGCGTCCGTCTCCGTCGACGCGCGCAGGTAGGTGCCGATGCCGCCGAACCAGAGGAGGTCGGTCTTGCATTTGAGGATGGCGTGGATCAGCTCGGTGGGCGTCTCCGCGCTGAGCAGGATCGACTTTGCGCTGCGCGAGAACACGCCGCCGCCCTTCGAGATCTTGGCCTTGTCGTAGTCCTGCCAGCTCGAGCGCGGCAGATCGAACAGGCGCTTGCGCTCGGCCAGGCCGCCGGCGCCGGGGTTGGGGTCGATGAAGATGTCGCGGTGGTCGAACGCCGCCACCAGCTGGATGTGCTCGGACAGCAGCATGCCGTTGCCGAACACGTCACCCGACATGTCGCCGACACCCACGACCCTGAACGGTTGGCGCTGGATGTCGATGTCCATCTCGAGGAAGTGCCGCTTGACGCACTCCCAGGCGCCGCGCGCCGTGATGGCCATGCCCTTGTGGTCGTAGCCGGCCGAGCCGCCGGAGGCGAACGCATCGCCCAGCCAGAAATCGTGCTCGGCCGAGATGTCGTTGGCGATGTCGGAGAACGTGGCAGTACCCTTGTCGGCGGCCACCACGAGATAGGGGTCGTCGCCGTCGTGACGCACCACGTGGCGCGGCGGGATCACCTTGCCGTCCTTGATGTTGTCGGTGATGTCGAGCAGGGCGGAGATGAAGATGCGATAGGCGGTCACGCCTTCCTTCTGGATCTCCTCGCGGCCGCCCGTGCGCGGCAGCTGCTTGGGCAGGAAGCCGCCCTTGGCGCCCGAGGGCACGATGACGGCATTCTTGACGAGCTGGGCGCGCACGAGCCCCAGGATCTCCGTGCGGAAGTCCTGCACCCGGTCCGACCAGCGGATGCCGCCGCGCGCGATCGGCGCAAAGCGCAGATGGATGGCCTCCACGCGCGGCGAGTAGACCCAGATCTCGCGGACGGGGCGGGGCTGCGGCGCCGCCTCCACGGCCTTGCTGTCCAGCTTGAAGGAGAGCGTGGCCGACCGCTGGCCGTGAGCGTCCGACTGGTAGAAGTTGGTGCGTACCGTGGCGTCGACCAGGTTGTGGAATTGGCGCAGGATGCGGTCCTCGTCCAGGCTCGGCACGGCGGCAAGCGCGCCTTCGATGCGCTGGCGGATCGGCGCCTCGGCGGCCTGGCGCTCGGTCGGGCTCAGGCCGCGATGGGGATCGAAGCGCAGATGGAACAGCTCGACCAGGTCGCGCGCCAGCGCGGCATGGCGGTTGAGCGTGTCGGCGAGGTAGCGCAACCCGAACGGCGAGCCGAGCTGGCGCAGGTAGGCGGCATAGGCCCGCAGCACCGCGGCTTCGCGCCACTCGGTGCCCGCCGAGACGATCAGCCGATTGAAGCCGTCATTGTCGGCATCCCCGCGGAGCACGGCGAGAAAGCAGCCCTCCAGCCGCTTGTCGTGGCGCTCGAGCTCGATAGGAGTGCCGTCGACGGTCTCCAGCACCATGTCGTGCAGCGTGACGTCGCGCTCGCCGTCTTCGAAGCGGGGCCGGATGTGGTAGGAGCGCTCGTCCACGGCGGCGAAGCCGAGATTCTCCAGCACGGGCACGCGCTCGGAGAGGCGGATCGGCGCGCCCAGCGAATAGACCGCGGCGTGGATGCGGTTCGCAGGCATGCCGGGCACCCGATAGAAGTCGATGACGAGGGGATGCCCCGCGCCCAGGCGCTCGATGCGCTTGATGTCCTCCAGCGCGCGCTCGGCCGGGAAGGTCTCGGCATAGCCGGCGGAAAAGGCGGTCCCGTACTTGGCCTGCAGGGCTTCGGCGCGGCCCTCCTGGGTGCAAATGGCGTCAGCGAGCCGGTCCTCCCAGGTGCGCACGATCTCGACGACCCCACGCTCCAGCTCGGCAACGTCGGCCTGCGGCGTCGGCCCGGCGAAGCGGGCAACGATGAACTGCACGCGCACCAGCGGGCCTTCGGGGAAGTAGGGATAGAATGCGGCGATGCGGCCGTCGTAGGCCGCGCAGAGGAGCGCGCCGATGCGCTCGCGCACCCGGGTGTTGTAGCGATCGCGCGGCACGTAGAGCAGCGCCGAGACGAAGCGATCGAACCGGTCGATGCGCGTGAACAGGCGCACGCGGGGCCGTGTCTCGAGGTCGAGGATGCCTTCGCTCCACGCCTGCAGCTCCTTGGTGCCGATCTGGAACAGCTCGTCGCGGGGAAACGTGTCGAGGACGTTGAGCAGCGCCTTGCCGGCGTGGCTGGCCGCCGGGTAGCGGGACGCCGCGAGCACGGTGGCGACCTTGTGGCGCAGCAAGGGGATCTGGCTGGGCGGGCTCACATAGGCCTGGGACGTGAACAGGCCGACGAAGCGGACCTCTCCCTTCGGTTTGCCGTCGCCGTGGTAGGTCTTGACGCCGATGTAGTCCATGTGCGCGCGCCGGTGCACGCGGCTGACGACATTTGCCTTGGTGATGATCAACGGCGACGGCGCGAAGAAGAAGCGGCGCACCTCGGGCGTCATCGCCACCAGCTCGCTGCCGCGGCGCAACACCTGCACTCCCGCGTCGCGCAGGACGCCGAGGCCGCTGCCGTCCACCGACGAGAGGTCGCCGGTGTCGGCGTCGCCCGTGAGCTCGAAGGAGCGCGCGCCGAGGAAGGTGAAGTAGGCCTGCTCGAGCCATGCGAGAAAGGCCGTCGTTTCGTGCAGCAGGTCCCCCGCGGCGGCCGCCGGCGCAGTCTCGAGCTGCCGGGTTGCCGACTCGAGACGCTGCAGCATGGGCGACCAGTCCTCCACCACGACCCGCACCTCAGCGAGGATGTCGGAGATCGTCGCCGCCAGGTCGCGCGCCTCAGCGTCCGGCAGGGCGCGCAGATGGATGGCGATGTAGCTCTCCTGGCGGCCGTCGCCCCATTTCTCGTCGCCGGCACCGGCAATGGTCTGCAGGCGCCCGGCCTTGTCGCGCTGAGTCTTGAAGATCGGGTGGAACAGGAAGCGCACGGCGAGGCTGCGGGCCTGCAGCTCGCCCAGCACCGAATCGACTAGGAACGGCATGTCGTCGTTGAGGATCTCGACGACCGAACCCTCCGGCAGCGCGCCCTTGCCGCCAGCCGGCATGCGGCGAACGCGGATCTTGTGCCGGCCCTTCGGCTTGTCGGCGATGAACGCAAATGCTTCGCGGGCATTGGCGGCCAGCCAGTCGGCCGGCAGGCTTTCGAGGCCGGTGAGCCCGTCGCGGGCATAGAGCAGCGGAGCGAGCAGTGCCGCCTGCGATCCCTTCCCCAGTGCCTTTTGCACCTTGCGGATGAGACCGCCGGCCGCTGTTTCGGCGTCGAGAGCCATCGGCGCTCCCTCCCGTGGCGAGCGATGCTGGATGTTGTGAACCCACCCGCTAGTGTGATGATCGAGAAGTCCGCATCTTCGCGCTGGGCTTGGTGGAGAAGCGGACTTCTCGATCTGAATCACACTAGCTTCATTAGCTTGGCTAGTGTCCTTTAGATCGCGAAATTCGTTCCGAGCCTACCGCAGATGTAGACGAATTTCGCGATCTGGACACTAGCATTGACAATGCATCTGATAGGCAATCATCTGAACCTGCCCAAGGCGGCAGGCCAGAGGAGCAGACGCCGCATGGTGAAGAACGCAAGAGTGATGGCGCTCGACGTCGGGCCGGAGGCCGATCTCGATCCCGAGATGCAGGCCTATTTCGCCAAGTGCGTGGAGAAGCTCGGCTTCGTGCCCAACGTGTTCAGGGCCTATGCCTTCGACAACGCCAAGCTCAAGGCGTTCATCGCCATGGCGGACGACTTGATGCTGGGCGACAGCGGCCTCTCCAAGCTGGAGCGCGAGATGATCGCCGTGGCCGTCAGCTCGGTCAACCACTGCCACTATTGCCTCACCTCGCACGGGGCGGCCGTGCGCCAGCGCGCCAAGGACCCGGAGATGGGCGAGCTCATCGCCCAGAACTACCGCGCCGCTGACCTGCCGCCGCGCCAGAAGGCGATGCTCGACTTTGCCGTGCTGCTCACCGAGGCGCCGGACAAGATCGAGGAGGCGGACCGCGAGGAGCTGCGCAGCGCCGGCTT
>VBAB01000190.1 GCA_005888525.1 Alphaproteobacteria bacterium | reverse complement strand
CGTCCCCCCGCGACCTCAAGGACAATTGGCTGCCCGTGACATCCCTGGTGCTCATCGCGGTCGGGCTCACGACGGCAGCCGTGGCGATCGTGGCGCACGCGCTTACGGGAATGCCGTGGGCGGCCGCAATCGCATTGGGAGCCATCGTCGCACCGCCCGATGCCGCCGCGGCAACCGCGGTCCTCCGGCAGGTAGGGATGCCGCATCGTATCCTGACCATCTTGGAAGGCGAGAGCCTGCTCAATGACGCGAGCGCCATCCTGATTTACAAGGGCGCCGTCACCGCCGCGTCCGCCGCCACGTTCTCCTTCGCCGACGCTGCCCCTGGCGTTGCACTGAGCGTGGTGGGCAGCATCATCCTCGGCCCGATCCTGGCTCTGATCTCCATGCGCGTCATGGGCGTCATGCGGCGGAGCGGAGACACGCCCACCAACATCATCGCACAGTTCGTCATCACCTTCGGCGTCTGGCTGCTTGCCGACCGGCTCGGACTGTCAGGCGTGCTCACCATCGTGACCTACGCCATCACCGCTGCCCGCCAGGCGCCGGCATCCACACCCGCCCGATTGCGCGTGCCGTCCTATGCCGTGTGGGAAACCACGGTGTTCGTCCTCAACGTTCTCGCCTTCGTGCTCATCGGTCTGCAGATCGGGCCGATCCTCGAGAATCTCGAGCCGGAACGGCGCCTCGCCTATTTGGGGGTAGGCCTCGCGGTCCTCGTCACGGTCATTGTCGTGCGCATCGCGTGGGTGATGAGCTACAACACCGCAGCGCGCTGGCGCATCCGCCACTACGGTTTTCATCCACCGCGGCCGATGATGGCGCCGACCGTGAAGGGCGGCATCCTCGTCTCATGGTGCGGCATGCGCGGTATCGTGACGCTGGCGACCGCTCTGGCCTTGCCGAACGGAGACGGCGGCACGGTGTTTCCCCACCGCGATCTCATCATCTTCACGGCCTTCTGCGTCGTGTTCGGCACCCTGGTCCTCCAGGGCCTGACGCTGAGGCCGCTGCTGACGAGACTGGACCTTCGCGACGACGATCCCGTGGGACGCGAGGTGGAGCACGCGCGAACGGTAGCCTACGGTGCCGCAATCGCCGCCTTGGACGGGCACACCTCGCCGCAAAGCGACGCGATCCGGGTTGAACTCCAATCCGCCCTTCTGCACGCGAACGGCGCGACCTCATCGGAAGGGGACACATCTCGCGCCGGGCTGCGCCTGAGTGCGGTCAGGGCTGCCAGGCGAGCGCTGCTGGCAATGCGCGCGAACGGCGAAATCGGCGACAACGCCTTTCATCGGCTCGAAGAAGAGATCGATCGGCTCGAACTCAGTGCCTCTTAAGGGGTGCCGGCGAAGCCGCAGCCGGCGGCGTGTTGGGTCGCGGCGAGCGCCGGAGCAGGTTGCTGCCCCTTTCCCCGCGGAAGGGCGGAGAGAGGGGACGGGGCGCCTTCACCAAGATCAGCCCAATCCCCGCGCTCAGCGGCCGGCGTATGATCGTGCCGCTCCGCTCACCGAGGGTTGCTCCATGGAAGCGTACCAAGAAGTGAGAGC
>VBAB01000189.1 GCA_005888525.1 Alphaproteobacteria bacterium | reverse complement strand
GGCCACAACAGGAATGCGATAGAGCGGGCCGGGGGTGAGGGCGGCTCCGGGATGATCGGGTCCGCCGCGGCAGCGCTGGAGCGGCAACGCGCGCCGGTCGGGCACGAACCGCTCGGTCACCGCGATGTCCTTGCTCCCAGTGGCCTCCATGCCCATGGCGTACCAGGTGTCGATGATCTCGTAGTCGGACTTGGGCACCAGGCACAGCCGCCAATCGATGGGCGCCTTGCCGTCGTCGCCGTAAACGGTGACGGCCAGCATGTTCCAGTCCGAATTGTCCACGCCCGAGGAGAAGGGCCAGCGGCCGCTGACGATGTACCCGCCCTCGACCTTCCGCCCGCGGCCGGCGGCGAGCGCGATGGACGAGGCGATCAATGCGTCCGGGTTGGCGTCCCACACCTCGCGCTGGGTCTCGGGGTCGTAGTAGCCGAGGATCCAGTGATGGCAGGCCAGGTTGCCCACGTTCCAGGCCGTGGA
This sequence comes from Alphaproteobacteria bacterium, assembly GCA_005888525.1. Taxonomy (GTDB): domain Bacteria; phylum Pseudomonadota; class Alphaproteobacteria; order Rhizobiales; family Hyphomicrobiaceae; genus AWTP1-13. The sequence continues at coordinate 2,858 of VBAB01000189.1, read as the reverse complement.
CGGGCAGCCGCGCGCCAGCTCGGCTGCGATGTCCACGACCGCCACGAAGTCCAGCTCCATCCCGCCGAAGGCTTTCGGCTGGTGAAAGCGGAAGAGCCCGGTCTCATGCAGGAGCTGCTCGTTCTCGCGAATCAGCATCCGCGCGTCTTCGGCCTTCTGGGCGCGCTCGCGCAGGATCGGCACGATCTCCCGCGCGCGACGCATGGCCTCGGCGTAGCCAATGCCGGAGAAGTCACGACGCACTGCCTGCGGCAGCGTGCCTGCAGCGTGGCTTTGCTCGCCTGGGTCAGCCATGATCACCATTCCTCGACCGTTGCTGAGGCCGTATCCACAATTTTGCCCCGATTCATGGCGCGTGTGCATGTTGTGGCTTTGCGGCATCGCGCCGGCTCGGTTCCCGGGTATCGCCACCAGAAGTCGCGCAAAGGCTTGACGCAGCTGCGATATAGTGGCTGGCATCGAGCGGGGGCACAGGGGTGCGCATGGGGCTCGTCGAGAACGTCCCGCAAGATGACATCGGGCAGGGGGCAGGCATGCCGCAAAGCTCGGGCGTCCTCCACTTGGTCCTGATCAAGCCGACGCACTACGACGACAACGGCTACCCCATCCAGTGGCTGCGCTCCGCCATCCCGTCCAATACGCTGGCCTGCCTCAACGGTCTGGCCGAGGACTGCCGCGGGCGCAAGGTGCTGGGCGACGGCGTCGACATTCGCATCACTACCTATGACGAGACCAACCGCCGCGTCTATCCGGACCGCATCATCAAATCGCTGCGCAAGCAGGGCGGCCGATCGCTGATCGCGCTGGTCGGCGTGCAGTCCAACCAGTTCCCGCGCGCGCTCGATCTGGCGCGCCGCTTCCGCGATGCCGGCCTGCAGGTGGCCATCGGCGGCTTCCACGTGTCGGGTTGCATCTCGATGCTCAAAGAGATCCCTGACGACATGAAGGAGGCGCAGCGGCTCGGCATCTCGCTGTTCGCCGGCGAGGCCGAGGAGGGGCGCCTCGACATCGTGCTGAAGGACGCTTACGCCGCGACCCTGCGGCCGCTCTACAACTTCATGTCCGACCTGCCGGACATGAGCAACCAGCCCATGCCGATCCTGCCCGCGCAACACGTGCGGCGCACGGCCGGCACCTTGTCGAGCGTCGACCTCGGCCGTGGCTGCCCCTACCAGTGCTCGTTCTGCACCATCATCAACGTGCAGGGGCGCAAGAGCCGGTTCCGGTCGGCCGACGACCTGGAGGCCGTCATCCGCGCCAACGTGGCGCAGAACATCAACCGCTTCTTCATCACCGACGACAACTTCGCGCGCAACCGCAACTGGGAAGCCTTCTTCGACCGCCTCATCATGCTGCGCGAGGAGCAAGGCTTCGACATCAAGTTCACGATCCAGGTGGATACGCTGTGCCACCAGATCCCCAACTTCGTCGAGAAGGCCGGGCGGGCCGGCGTCGCGCGCGTGTTCATCGGGCTGGAGAACATCAATCCCGACAGCCTGCTCGGCGCCAAGAAGAAGCAGAACCGCATCACCGACTACCGCGCCATGCTGCAGGCGTGGAAGAAGCAGGGCTGCATCACCTACGCCGGCTACATCCTGGGCTTCCCCAACGACCGCAAGGAGACGATCAAGCGCGACATCGAGATCATCAAGCGCGAGCTGCCCGTCGACATCCTGGAGTTCTTCATCCTCACGCCGCTGCCGGGCTCGGAGGACCACAAGGTCCTGCACGGCAAGGGTACCTGGATGGACCCCGACATGAACAAGTACGACCTCAACCACCGGGTCGTGCATCACCCCACCATGTCGGATGCCGAGTGGGAGGACGCCTACTGGTCGGCCTGGGAGTGGTTCTATTCGCCCGAGCACATGGAAACGATCATGCGGCGCTCCGCGGCCTGCGGGATGAGCGTGGGCAAGGTCATGTTCATGATGCTGTGGTTCTTCTTCTCCATCCGCTACGACCGCGTGCATCCGCTGGAGAGCGGCTACTTCCGCCTGAAATTCCGCCGCGACCGGCGCCCGACGATGCCGCGTGAGAGCGCGCTCGTTTTCTATCCGCGCTATGCCTGGGAGACGGTGCGCAGCCATTTCTGGATGGGCTACTGGATCCTCAAGATGAACCGCGTGCGCTGGCGCATCAAGGCGGATGCCGCGCGCAAGCAGTACTCCGACTTGTCGCTCTCCAAGCAGGAGGAGGGCGAGTTCGACGCCCTGTCGCTCTTCACCGAAACGCGCGGCGGCCAGGGTGCGGTCGCCAAGAAGCGGCAGGAAGCGGCCGCGCGCGCTGCGGTGCGCGCCGGAGCGGTCCAGCCGGCGCGAGCGAACGTGGCGGCGCTGCCGGGCTCAGGGGCGCCGAGCTGAGCCAGGCGGCAAGAGGCTCCCATGGCTCTGCCTCTCAAAGAGCGTCTCACCACGCTGCTGATGCCGTCTGCGCTCTATTACCGGCGGCGGATTGCCGACGAGGCGGCCTGGGGCGAGCACGAGCTGGATGTGCTGGGCGAGATCGTGCAGCCGGGCGGCACTGCGATCGACGTCGGCGCCAACCAGGGCTTCTTCGCGTTCGCGTTCTCCAGGATTGTCGACCAAGTCGAGGCCTTCGAGCCCAACCCCGATTATGCCGCCTTCGCGCGCCGCATGCTGGGGACGCGAGCCCGCGTGCATCAGGTTGCCCTCTCCAACGAGACCGGGACGGCGGAATTCGTCGTCCCGGTCTCGGAGGAGGGGACCGTCCTGCATTTGGGTGGGTACTTGCAGCAGGCCACGGCCCAGCATTCCAAGGCGATGCGGTTCGAGGTCGAGGTGCGCACGCTCGACAGCTATGCCTTCAGGGACGTGCGGGTCATCAAGGTCGACGTC
>VBAB01000188.1 GCA_005888525.1 Alphaproteobacteria bacterium | reverse complement strand
TTGAAGGGCACCACACCCGCCGGGCCCGAGCGCCCGCCGAGAGCGATGGCGATGTCGGCGCCAGTGCCAGCCCTGTGCGCGGTGGCCGCGGCCTCCTCGTCGCAGAGATAACCGACAACCGCCCCTTCGGCGCCGAGCCGAACGAGCGCTTCGAGCACGCCCGTCGTGTCCGCGCTGGCCCCACACCCAGGATTGTCTTGCGTATCGCATAGAACCACCGGCCGCGATGCCGTGCGAGCGATGGCCATCGCCTCTCGCACGCCGTCGTCGGGCGAGACCATTGGGACGGCGAACTCGGGCTCGCGCAAAGCGATCTCGCGGGTGAGCGCGTCTGCCGCGCGGTCAGCCGCCGCCTGACTCCAGGCGTGAGCGATCACCGCCGGCCCGCACCAGTAGAGATCGGACGGCGGGAAGCCGGCGAGATACGAGAGATTGATGAGGTCGCCCTCGACCACCACCGAGCGGGCGGTCATGCTTTTCGACGGCTCGACCAGCGTGCACTGGTCGTTGAGCGGGATCAGGAAGGGCAGCTTGCGTAGCGCACGCCCCGGCGGGCGGCCGCGCTCGAGCAGCATAGACATGGCGCGCGCGGCGAATTGCCCGGTCTCGGGCCGATCCACATGCGGGTAGGTGCGATAGCCGACCAGGCTGTCGGTGAACTCGACCATCTCGGGTGTGACGTTGGAGTGGTAATCGAGGCTAATGGCGATCGGCACCTGTGGCCCGACCGCGGCCCGGACCCTCCGGAGCAGCTCACCCTCGCCGTCCTCGAACGGCTCGCTGACCATGGCGCCGTGGAGATCAAGGTAGACCGCGTCGACCGGCATGGCAGCTGACAGCCGCCCCACCAGCTCTCCAGCAATCCGTTCATAGGCGTCGGCCGTTACCAACCCGCCGGCACCACCGCTGGTCCATAGCAGTGGCACGATCTCGTGCAGGGCGCTCATGTCACGCAGGAAACCGGAGAGCGCGAAGCTGGTATCACCCAACCATTCGATCACATCGTTGCCACGCACTAGGGGAGGCCGGTCACGGTGGCTGGCGAAGTAGGCGAAGTCCGTCCTCTCGGCGACAAAACAATTGGTTTCGTGATGGAAACCTCCCACGGCGATACGGGCCATTGTCGTGACCTCCCCTTATTGTACTGTTCTCAGCACCGGCTAGCGCCGAGCACATCGCATCCGGACTACATCAGAGAGCGGATAAGTACTATCGACGCAGCATTTGCCGTCGCTCTAGCGGCGCGCGTGACCAAGCTGCGTGAGAACACAGTGCCGGCATCGGGGAGCAGGCTACCCATGCCGCCGAACTCCCTTCCGACAGCCACGACCATCAGCTATCTCTGCGAGTTCAGCTCGAGCCTCTCGACCTCACACCACGAGCAGCGCAGCGGGATCGAACCGCTCACCGGATCGGCTTTTGTCGTATCGATCACACGGTTGAGGTTGGCGCCGAGAGGGTTGTCAGCATCGTAGGGGCTGCCAGACGGGCCATCGACCCACCAACCGTGATGGCCGAATACGGCTCCCGCGGCCAGCCCTGGCACCAGCTTGGCACGGGCAACTGCTTCGCCCTGGGCCGTGCGTATGCGCACCCAATCGCCCTCGCCGATGCCTCGCGCCGCCGCGTCCTCGGGCACCATCTCCAGTCTTGGATCGGGCGCAAGGCGCCGCAGCGAGGCGATGTTGCGGTGCTGGCTGTGACAGAAGGCAACGCTTTTGGCCGCGCCGAGCCGTAGCGGGAAGCGCGATGTACCGGTCGGCGCATCCTCCTCCGCGAACGCGGGCACAGGCGCATAGCCGTGTTCCAGCAGACGCTCCGAGTAGACCTCGATGCGCCGAGTTGGTGTCGGAAAGCCCCGGACCGTACCGTCCGACGCGCCCAGTGCGTGGGCATCCAGCGGCACTGATGAGCCCACCTCCAAGCCGTCTGGCGACCGTCGCAGCTCAGCCACTGAAAGCCCGGCCGGTGCCAATATCGCGTCATGTCCGCGATCTGCTTCACAGCCAAACAGCAAATCGCCTAGTCCGAGGCGCGTCGCCAGTCCGAGCACGACGTCGGTATCGCTGCGGGTCTCGCCCACGGGCGCAATCACTGCGGGCCGCAGCTGCACCCTGCGCAATCCTGCAAGGCTGCCGTCGAAGCCGGTGCGCAAGCCCTCCCGCTCCCACGATGTGGCGGCGGGCAACACGATGTCGGCATAGCGCGCTGTCGCGTTCAGGAAGAAATCGGTGTGCACATGGAACTCAAGCGCCTTGAGCGCGCGCTGTGCCATCTCGGTGTCGGGCTGCGAGGCGATTAGGTTCGTCCCGAATGACACCAGCATACGCACGGGATAAGGCTTGCCCGACAGCACGGCGCGGTAGGTGTCGCGCGCCGTCACGTAGCCCATCAGGCCGGGCCCCAGGGGGCGCTCGACCAAGCCGAGCGCCTTAGCGCGCTGCTCTGGAGCCAGCAGGTCGTGACCCGAGATGTCGGCGAAGGCCGCCGCTCCTCCCGGGACATTGCCGCCGTGCCGGCCGTAGCTGCCGGTCAGCGCGTAGAGAAGCGAGATGGCGCGGTCGGTCTGCGTCGCCGTCACGCTCTGGCCGACGCCGTTCCAGGCGTAGTAGGCGACTGAGGGAGCCGTGCCCAGGATCGCGGCGGCATTGGCGAGCGCGGCTTCGCCGACCCCCGTGATGGCGGCAACGCGCTCGGGCGGATACTCGGCCGCCGCGGCCGCGTAGATGTCGAAGGCGCTGCGGCAGGCGACCATGCCGGCCGCGGCGCGTACATCGAGCCGGGCACGAAGCTCCACGTCGACAACGGGGTCGATCCAGGTGCCCCGCTTGACGTCATAGGCGACTAGGCCGTCGCCGCTCGCCGCCTGAGCAAACAGAATGTCGGCACGTCCCACCGCATCGAGATCACTCTGGCGCAGGAAGCGCCCCGTGTCATCGCGCACCAGCAGAGGCCCGTTGCTCCAGCGCGCGATGAATTCGCGATCGAAGCTGCCGCTGGTGATCATCAGGTTAGCGAGGCCGAGCGCCAGCACCTGGTCCGTGCCCGGCCGCACCTGCAGCCACTGGTCGGCGCGCTTGGCGAAGGCCGTGGGGCGCGGATCGACCACGATCATGCAAGCCCCGCGCTTCAGCGCCTTCTGCACCTCGGTGGCACGGGCGAGCCAAGTCGTGGCCGGATTGTTGCCCCAAAGCAGCACGCAGTCAGTGTGTGCAAAGTCGGGCGTGCCGATATCGGTGCCGTAGGTGAAGCGCGAGGCGAAATCTTTGTGCCAATTGCAAATCTCGGTGGCGTAGATGGTGTTGGGGCTGCCATAGGCGCGGATCAGCCGCTCGATCCATGAAATCGAGTCGGAGAGATGCGAGCCACTCGGGGTGGTCACTGAGAAAGCGACCTGCTCTGCCCCGTAGCTGGTCTTGATCGCCTGCATTCTCCCCGCGATCTCGTCCAGCGCCTCGTCCCACGAGATGGGCTGCCAGCCCGGGTCGGCGGCGCTCTTTGGCGCGGTGCGCCGCAGTGGACGCATTAGCCGGTCGGGGTGATACACCAGTTCCGGTGCGGCTCGGCCCTTGGGGCACAGTTTGTCGCCGGTTGGATGGCCCGGCAGCGGTTCGATGCCTGCGAGGCGGCCATCCTCGACCACCGCGACGCAGCCGCAGCGCGAGCGGCATTGCGTGCAGAACGCTGGAGTGCGAATGGCTTCGGCCATTCTCCCAATCTGCCCCGACCCGCCATGGGGCGGCAAGCCAGTAAAGGAGTCGAAGCGCGTCCATCACGAGGCTCGGCTTCATGTTGGCCCAGGGGCCCAGAGTGCCGGACTGCAGAACGTGCACCCGCACACGTTGCGGCACTCGTGCGGCTAGCATCTTGCCGACAAGGGCACGGATCTGCGCACGATGCAGGACTATCGCGGCCACCGCGATCCGCGTCACACCGTGCACTACTCGCGTATCACCGGCCGGCGATTTGAAGGGCTGTGGCGGTGAGCCGGTTGGAGGGCATGCTTGATTCGAACGGTCACACGCGGAGCGCAGTGCGATTCCCGGGCCGCACAATCTGAGACACTTCTGGCCCCTTGAGCGCTTCGGGGTGGCCCTCAGGTACGTTGCCCGCTATTCCACGCCGCCAGGTGGCTGGCCGAGGGTGAAGCAGCAGCTGCTCGCATCGGCCGCGCTGACGCGCGTTGCCGGCATTAGCGGCAACATCCTCGAGAAGTTTTTGCCCTCTTGATGAAGAGGGCGCGATGTATGTATCG
>VBAB01000187.1:451-6330 GCA_005888525.1 Alphaproteobacteria bacterium | reverse complement strand
AATTGGAAAAATATGCCACCGCTTCCAGCGCGTCCTTCGCGGGAAGCGGGTAGCCGGTATAGGCCGCCTTGTTCATGAAGGGGCGCTGAGATCTGGCGGCTGGAGCCGAAATCCAGGACGGGCACGCCCGCCTACCGTGGGCTTGGCTCACCGGCCTGGTGGTCGGGCTCGTCCAGCAGATTGCGGACGGGCGGGCGGCGCTGCACGCGCCAGAGCGGGAAGGCGTGCCGCTCCTCCGGCGTCAGGCCGTCGGCAACCTTGACGAAGAGGTCCTGCACGGCGGCCCGGGCGCGGTTTTCAGCCTCGGCCTGCCGCCCCTGGGCCGCGAGGAATTTCGCGCGATCGAAGGGTTCGCTGACGAGCGCCTTGATGGTCTCCTCGCGCGCGGCGCGCACATCCCGCCGGAACGGTCGGATGTGGCGGCGCTCCTCCACGGTCTGGTCCCAGATATGCTTGCGCCGCTCCGGCGGGAGCGTGCTGGCGTAGCCGAGCAGGTTGGGGGTGACGGCGGTCGCCCAAACCGGCGGGGCGCGAAAGCGCCACACCGCGCCGGCGACCGAGCCGACGACGATGAGGTTGAGCGCGAGCGAGACGAACAACGCCACCAACACCCAGCGCGGCGTTCCTCGCTTGGCACCCGCATTGGCATTGCCGGCGTCGGTCATAGCAGGTCCTCATCCAGCAGATCGACCTGCGCCACGACGTGGCTCCCGGAGCCCAGCGTGATGCCGGTCATGTCCTCGAGCGCGGGCAGCATCCCTTGCGACAGATTGGAGAGACCGATGAAGAGGCCGAGCACGAGGGACGCAGCCAACATGCCTGCCGCGCCGCCGAAGGCGGTCGGTGTCAGCCAGCGGGTGCGCGCGCGCGAACCCGGCAGCTGAACGACGTTGTCTGCGGCCCGCGGAGCGATCGGGGGCACATCCGCCTTGGCGATCGGCACCATGCGCGGAGAGCGACGCGCGGCAACGAGGATGCGATCGGCCAGGGCCGCCTCCTCGGCCAGGGAGGGCAAGGGAGCGCGCTCCAGCGTCCGGTCGAGTGCCTCGGCTTCTGCGAGCAGACGGCGCGCCGCCTTGTCGCGGGCGACCAGCTGGCCGGCGCTCGCGCGGGCCTCCACGGGCCAGCGTGTCCGATCGCTGCCGTATACGTCGAGCAGCCGCTCGAAATCGGCAATCGTCATGGTGTTGTTGCTCATGCTCGTCATCTCGGCACCTTCACCTTCCCAGCCCCCAATCCCACCTCATACCTCGCTCTCGGGCATGAGCTCCCGCCATTCTTCTTTCAGCGTCACCTTGAGCGCGCGGCGGGCTCGCGCCAGCAGCGACTCCACCGCCTCATCCGATATGCCCAACACTTGGCCCACCTCGATCTGGCTCATGCCCTCGTAGTGGAAGAGGGTGAGCGCCAGCCGCTGCCGCTCCGGCAGCGCCTGCAACGCCGCGTCCACGCGTGCTCCGAGCTCGCGCTCAGCCAAGTGCCGCAGCTGCGAGGGGGGCGCACTCTCCTCCGGCACCTCCTCCACCACCGTCGTGTTGCGGCGTGCACGCACCCGGTCGATACACAGATTCGAGGCGACGCGCCTGAGCCACGGCCGCACGCCGTTCGGACCGAGCTCCAGCCCCGCGGCATTGCGCCAAAGCCTCAACATCGTCTCCTGCGCCACGTCCTCCGCCTCCGCATCGTCCCGCAGCATGCGCCGGGCGATGGCCAGCACGGTCGGCAAATGCCGGTCGACCAACCCGCGAAAAGCCTCGCTCTCGCCCGCCGCCACGCGCGCGAGCAAGCCCGTCTCCTCCCCAATGTCGTCGGACTCGGACCGTGGGACCGGTCCGGATCCGCTCTTGTAAGCCAGCACGCTATTCCTCGTGTGCCACCTGCTCCTGCGATCGACAGGGCCTACTTCACGATACCACGGCCGCGTCTTGTCGGCTCCAGCTCCGCCTCCGTAATCTGGTCGTCGCCGCCGGCACCGCGCTTGGCGAGCCGATCCTTGACGAATTGCGTGAACTCATCCCTGCTCACCTTACCATCGCCGTCGGCATCGAAGCGCTTTAGGAAACCCTGCGCTGCTCGAGCTGCACGCTCGGCGGCCCATATCTCGAATTTCTTGGCATCAATGAAGCCGTCGCCGTTGCGGTCGAGGCGGGAGAACTGCCGCTCGCCGCGGCCGGACAGGCGCTCGAACGTTCCACCCTTGCGGACGTCGTCGCCAGACTCGCCCCCATCAGCCCGGCGGTCTCGCGTACGATCCGCTGACCGGCTGCCCATGCGCTCGCGCGCTCGCGGCGGCATGTCCTCGGCGTCGTCGGTGTGGTCGCGCCTGGCGATGCGCCCGCGACGGGACCTTGGGACGTCTTCCCTCTCAATTTGACCCTCGTCCTCGGCGTCCAACTCCCTGTGCCGCTTCCCAGACCGGGCCGGTCGCGACCCGGAGTCGCCGTCGCGGAGGTCTGCGAGCAGCTGACCGAGGCGCAGCTGTCCGCCGCGGAAGTGCGGGGCCGAAATGGCCGCAATACTTCCGGCCGCGAGCAGGACGCCGGCGATCAGAAGGACCTTCTTGGACATGTTCTTCTCAACTCCAGGGTTTATCCCCGAGCCCTTGCTGCCCATAACGTCACATCAGAGCTTTTCCGTCGGGCACCCTGGCCCGCCCGTGGCTGGATTGTGCGCCTGGATTCAGACGATTAACCGGTCGAAAAGTGTCGCCACCTCGGCCTCCCGGGCGATCAATTCGGCCTCCAGATGCCTGAAATCGGGGGTGTCGCCGGCACGCGCCAGCAGCGCTTTGAGGCCGTCCGGGGCCTTGGCCGGGACGAAGGGCTCGTCGAGGCAGAGCCGCAAGACCTGCGTCAGATTGTTGAACAGGCGGGCGGCGGGGAGCAGTGCCTCGGCGGCGTCCGCCTCGAGGATGCCGGCTTGGGCCAGATTCTCGAACGCCTCCACCGTGCTCTGGCTCAGGACGCGGGGGTGGGCGGAGCCATGCACGAGTTGCAGATGCTGGGCGATGAACTCCAGATCGACCAGGCCGCCCCGCACTTGCTTGAGCTCCCAGGGATCGCGCGTCCCCTTCTCCTTCTCGATGCGGGCGCGCATGTCGCGCACGTCGGCGGCGGTCTTTGCGCGGTCGCGCGGCTCGAGGAGAGCATCGCGGATGGCCTTCTCGACCGCGGCGCGGAGGGCCGGCGGCCCCGAGATCACGCGCGCGCGTGTGAGCGCCATGTGCTCCCAGGTCCAGGCCTCGCTCTCCTGGTAATGGATGAAGCTCGAAAGCTGCGTGGCGACCGGCCCTTTCTGTCCCGACGGACGCAGGCGCATGTCGACGGGGTAGAGGATGCCTTCGGCGGTGGGGGCGGTGAAGGCGCTGATGAGGCGCTGCGTCAGGCGGGTGTAGTACTGGATGGGCGCCAGCGGCTTGACCCCGCTCGACAGGGTGGCCTTCGGATCGAAATCGTAGATCAGGATGAGATCGAGGTCGGAGGCGGCGGTCATCTCGCGCCCGCCCAGCTTGCCCATGGCGATGACTGCAGCGGCACCGCCCGGCACGCGGCCGTGCGAACGCAGCATCTCCCGCTCCACCTCGGCCTGCATGGCGGCGATCATGCATTCGGCCAGCAGCGCGTAGGCGCCTCCCGCCTGGGCCGCGGAGATGGTGCCGGTGAGCACGCGCACACCGATCAGGAACTGCTGCTCGTTGGCCAGGAGGCGCGCTCCGTCCAGCGCCGCCTGGAAATCGCGGGCGTCCTCGAGCTCGGCGGCGATCATCGCATCGAGGTGCGCCTTGTCCGCCAGGCTGCCGAAGAAACCGGGATCGAGCACGGCATCGAGCACGCGCCGACGCTTGCTCAGGATGCGGGCGAGCCGGGGCGCGGTGCCCATGATGGCGGCAATCATCTCCAGCAGGGCCGGCCGCTGCTTCAGGAGCGAGAACAGCTGCACCCCCGACGGCAGCTCGGAGAGGAACCGGTCGAAGCCGATGAGGGCGAGATCGGGATTGGCGCTGCGCACGGCCGGATAACGCCCGTGGTGCCAGCCGCGGACGAGGGCAATGATCTCGGGGGCGCGCGTGTAGCCCATGCGGGTGAGCGCCTCCACGGTGGCGGGGTCGTCGGCCTCGCCGGCAAAGACCATGTTGGCGCCTCCACGCGTCAGCTCGGGGCTGTGCTCGAAGAGGCGAACGTAATGGGCCTGCACGCGGTCCAGCTCGGCGGTGAGGCGGGTGGCAAAAGCCGGTGTATCGGGAAAGCCGCAGAAGCGGGCCAGCGCGGTGAGCTTGTCGGGATCATCGGGCAGCGTTTGCGTCTGCTCGTCGGCGATCATCTGCAGGCGGTGCTCGATGGTGCGCAGGAAGCGGTAGGCCTCGGCCAGCTCCTGGTGGGCCGCGGCCGTGATCCAGCCGCGCTCCTCGAGCCGGGCGAGCGCGGTCAGCGTGTCGGACACGCGCAGCTGCGGCTGCCGGCCGCCGGCGATCAGCTGCTGCGTCTGCACGAAGAACTCGATCTCGCGGATGCCGCCGCGGCCGACCTTGATGTTGTGGCCGGCGACCGCGATGGTGCCGAAGCCGTGGAAGGCATGGATCTGCCGCTTCATGGCGTGGATGTCGGCAATGGCCGCGAAGTCGAGGTACTTGCGCCAGATGTAGGGCGCCAGCTCGTCCAGGATGGCGCCGCCGGCGGCGAGGTCGCCGGCCACAGGCCGGGCCTTGATGAGGGCGGCGCGTTCCCAGTTCTGGCCGAAGCTCTCGTAGTAGTTGAGCGCGGCCTCGGTGGAGAGCGCGAGCGGCATGGCGCCGGGATCGGGCCGCAGACGCAGATCCGTGCGGAAGACGTAGCCGTCGCCCGTGCGCTCGCTGAGCAGGCGCACGAGATCGCGCGTCAGGCGGACGAGGAAGGGCTGGACCTCGAGGCCCGCGCGCAGGCGGATGCGGGCCAGATCGTAGAAGACGATGAGGTCGATGTCGGAGGAGTAGTTGAGCTCGAAGGCGCCGTACTTGCCCATGCCAAGCACGATGTAGCCGTCGGGCTCGCTGGTGAGCCAGTCGCCTCCCTTGGCGGCCTGGCGGAAGAGGAAACGGACGCCAGCGATAACGGCCGCGTCGGCGGCTTCGGAGAGACGACGCGTGATCGTCATGACAGGCCAAACGCCGGCGAGGTCGCACAGGGCGGCGAGCAGGGCGATGTCGGTCTTGAACAGGCGCAGCGCGCGCATGGCATCGGCCATGGTGTCGGCTGCGGCCGCGGCTTGGGCAACGTCGCGGGTGAGCTGGGCGAAGCGCGCCTCGGGCGAAGTGGAGAGCGCCGCCAGCAGGCGCGTCGGATGGCGCTCGATCAGGCTGGTGAGATAAGGTGAAGCACCGACGATGCCCGCGAGCAAGTTGCGGACGGGGGCCGCGGCGATGAGGGGTCCGGGCGCGGCAAGCTCGGGCTGCTCGCTGCACCGCTGGGCGAGATCGGCGAGCACCCGGGTGGCACGCGCGCGGTCATGGACGACGGGCGCGTCGGTGATGCAGGTGTGGAGAGGCGCGGCGGTCAGTTTCATCTCGGTCGTAGGTTGTGTCGAGCGTCAGCGATGACACAACACCCGGGACGAGACCAGAACCGTGTTGGGCCGGCGCTCCGCTTGACCCAACCTACGGCGCGCCTCCTCGTAGCACCAGTCTATCAGAAGCGCTCATATTCGACTTGCCGTTCAATGATGTCCGACTCAGCGACGCCGAGTTCGCTCACAATATCGTCCAAACAACGACGGTAGTCGGTCCGCTTGGCCGGAATATAGACATCGATCATATCGTCTGGTGAGCCGCGGTATCTCACGAGCAGGAACTTGCAGCCGTTCTCGATCTGCAGATAGGCAACCTTGTATGTGTCCAAGTCATCCTG
>VBAB01000187.1:0-305 GCA_005888525.1 Alphaproteobacteria bacterium | reverse complement strand
CGGAAAACCGTCGTGCCAAAGAACCGGGCCCCCGATCATGGACGAAGCCGACGAGGGCAAGACATCGGTAGTGAATTCTATGCCGTTTGCGCTCGTGGGAATGGGACCGAGGTAAGCCTTGACGCTGAGGATCGGCGAAAAGCCGCCTCCTGATTGTCTCGCGCCTCTGCCACACACCATCATGGTGCTCACCTGCAGCTTGGCGTCAGCCTCGGTCTGCGTCGGCGACGCCAGGCGGTAACATGGCCCGCTCACACTTCTTCATCCCCATCCCCAACGGTATTCTACAGGAACAAGGCGTCCTA
>VBAB01000186.1 GCA_005888525.1 Alphaproteobacteria bacterium | reverse complement strand
GACGCGGCGATTTGGAATCTCGACCGCTACTTCAAGAAGGACGCCAAGCAGTTCGACCCTCCGGGCGGCGCGGTCGCACAGGCGCGCAACCCCTTCGTCGCCGGCTATCGCAAGATCGACGACAACACCATCGAGTTCACCAATCCCCGGCCTCTGAGCTACTTCCCCAACATGCTGCCCTATATGCTCTACTCGAGCCCGGCGCAGTTCGAGAAGACGGGCTCGTGGGCCGAGTTCGCGAAGTCGCCCTCGGGCACGGGACCGTTCAAGATTACGGAATTCAAGCCGCGGGTCAGCGTGACGTTGAGCCGAAACGACGATTACTGGGAAAAGGATCGCATCCCCAAGCTCGACAAGATGGTCCTGTTCCCGATGCCGGAGGCGACTACACGACTTGCGGCGCTGCGCTCCGGCCAGGTCGATTGGATCGAGGTGCCGCCGCCGGATGCCGTGCCGAGCCTGAAGGCTGCCGGGTTCGAGATCGTCACGGGCAGCTATCCCCATATGTGGCCGTGGGTGTTCAACCTCGCCAAGGATGATTCGCCTTGGAAGGACGTGCGCGTACGTCGGGCGCTCAACTACTGCCTCAACCGCGAAGGGCTGGTCACGCTGCTGAATGGTCTGGCCGAGCCGTCGGTGGGCGCATTCAAGCCGGCCGACCCCAGTTTCGGCAGCCCGAAGGAGCAGTACAAGTACGACCCGACGAAGGGCAAGGCGCTGCTGAAGGAGGCGGGCTACGGCTCCGACAAGCCCGTCAAGGCCAAGGTCATGATCTCCACCAGCGGCTCAGGCCAGATGTTGCCGCTGCCGATGAACGAATACCTGCAGCAGAACCTGAAGGAGTGCGGCTTCGATATCTCCTTCGAGGTGGTCGAGTGGGGCACCATGCTGGTCGCGCTGCGCAATGCGCCGACGGCGCAGCAGGCTCTCGGTTCGGACGCCATGAACATCAGCCTGCCGCCCTCTACCGACATCTCGCAGATCGCCCTCTACTTCCTGTCCTCCAATGCGGCGCCGAAAGGCCGCAACTGGGCCAACTGGAAGAACGAGGAGTTCGACATGCTGATCGACCGGATCGAGAAGTCGAGCGACAAGGCGCAGATACTCAAGGACACCCAGCGCGCCCACGAGATCATCGTCGACGAAGCGCCCTGGGCGTTCATCGTCCACGACCGCAATCCGCGAGCGATGACCAAGAAGGTCAAGGGTTTCGTCAGCGCGCAGAGCTGGTTCCAGGACTTCACGAGCGTGGACATGGAGTGATCGTGGTCGGCGTTCCGCTGCTCTTTGCATGGCCGTCACCTCGCGCCGTCCGGCAGCCCACCTGAGGTGAACGTCCAATGTGGGGCTATACCCTCCGCCGCCTGCTCTACGCCGTGCCAGTCCTGCTTGGCGTGTCGATGCTGGTTTTCGCCCTGATTCAGCTCGCACCCGGCGATGTCGTCGACATCCTTGTGCCACCCGAGGTGCCGAAGGAAATCGCCGACGACTTGCGCCGACGTTTCCGGCTCGACGAGCCTGTCTACATTCAGTATGTGGCCTGGCTCAGCCGCCTGCTTGTCGGTGACTTCGGGATTTCCTTCTTCACCAACCGGCCCGTTGCGGAAGAGCTGTTCGGGGCGCTGGGCAACACCCTTGTGCTCGCCCTGCCGGCAGCAGTGCTGGGCTTTCTGCTCGGCGTGCTGCTCGGCGCGCTGGCTGCCTACAATCACGACACCTGGCTCGACAAGCTGTTCTCCGCCACCGCCATCATCGGCGTCAGCCTGCCGCATTACTGGGTCGGCATCGTGCTGGTTGCGATCTTCGCCGTCGTTCTCAACATGCTGCCGGCGCAGGGCATGGGCTTCGAGGGTATCCCGACGAGCTGGGAGCATGTGCAGCATCTGATCTTGCCGGTCGTGACGCTGTCGCTCATCCCGATGGGCGTGATCAGCCGGCTGGTGCGGGCCAACGTGCTGGAAATCCTCAGCCAGGAGTTCGTCGGCACGCTGCACGCGAAGGGTCTGATGAACCGGCGCGTGCTGTATCACACATTGAAGAACGCGGCGCCCTCCGCGCTGGCGCTGATGGGTCTCCAGTTCGGGTATTTGCTCGGCGGCTCGATTCTAGTCGAGACGGTGTTCAACTGGCCAGGTTCGGGTGGGTTGATGAACCTCGCCATCTTCCGCCGTGATGTCCCCGTTCTATCCGCGACGATCGTCGTGCTCGCCACCATCTTCGTCGTCATCAATATCCTAGTCGACGTGCTGCAGGCGCTGATCGACCCGCGCATGCGGCGGTAGGGGGGTCGCAATGGCCGACGCTGCCGCCGCCCTGCCCGCCGATCCCGCCGTGGCCCTCAAGCGCGCACAGCAGGGCAAGAGCTATTGGCAGCGCGTCTGGGAGCGACTGCGCGACGACAAGGTGACGCTCGCCGTGATCGGCGTCCTTGTCGTGCTGCTGGCTATGGTCGTGTTCGCGCCCTGGTTCACCGTGCACGATCCCTATACTGGATCGGCGCTGCGCCGGCTGAAGCCGATCGGTACACCGGGCCATTGGCTCGGCACCGACGAGGTCGGGCGCGACCTGTGGTCGCGCATGGTCTATGGCGGGCGGCTGTCGCTACTCGCGGGTGTGGTGCCGGTGTTTCTGGCCCTGCTGATCGGCGGGTTCCTCGGGGTCCTCGCAGGTTTTACCGGCGGCCTCGTCAACAGCGCCATCATGCGCCTGACCGACGTGCTCTACGCCTTTCCGTCTATCCTGTTGGCGATCGCGATCACCGGCATCCTCGGCGCGGGCCTGCAGAACACCATCCTGGCGCTGACGATCAGTTTCATCCCTCCGGTCATCCGCATCTCGGAGAGCGTCACGACCCAGGTGCGGCATCTGGATTTCGTCGAGGCGGCGCGAGCCAGCGGGGCGCGACCGCTGACGATCATGCGCTACCACATCCTCAATAACGTGCTCGGGCCGATCCTGGTCTATGCCACCAGTCTCATCAGCATCTGCATCATCTTGGCGGCAGGGCTGAGCTTCCTCGGCCTCGGTGTCACGCCACCGAGCGCGGAATGGGGGTTGATGCTCAACAATCTGCGCCAGGCGCTATGGGTGTCGCCGTTCGTCGCCGCATTGCCGGGAGTCATGATCTTCATCACGTCGATGTGCTTCAACCTGATGAGCGACGGCCTGCGTCAAGCCATGGACGTGCGGCTGTGAGCGGGGCGAATGGCGCAACCCGGGTGGCGGCGGGCCCCCGGATCGAGCTCCAAGGCAAGCCCGGCCGGGCCGGAGAGGAAGCCGGCGAAGCCCGTTCCCTTTTGGCAGCCGCGAGCTTGACTAAGCATTTCCCACTCAAGAGCGGACTGTTCAATTGGACCAAGGCGGTCGTGCAGGCCGTCGACGACGTGTCCTTCGATGTCCACAGGGGCGAAACCCTGGGCATTGTCGGAGAGTCCGGCTGCGGCAAGTCGACCACGGCGCGGCTGCTGATGCACCTGATCCCGCTCGATGCCGGCAGCATCGTCTTCGACGGGCGAGCGGTCGGCGCGGCGGAGGGCCTCAGCCATCGCGATCTGCACCGGCAGATGCAGATGGTGTTCCAGGACTCCTACGCATCCTTGAACCCGCGGTTGCCGGTGGCGATGTCGATCGCGTTCGGGCCCTTCGTGCACGGACTGGCGAAGTCGGCCGCAGTTCGCCAATCGCTACCCGCATGAGCTGTCCGGCGGCCAGCGGCAACGCATCAATATCGCGCGAGCACTGGCGCTGGAGCCGCGCGTCGTGATCCTGGACGAGGCCGTATCCGCGCTCGACAAGTCGGTCGAGGCACAGGTCCTCAATCTGCTCGTGGATCTGAAGACGCGGTTCGATTTGACCTACGTCTTCATCAGCCACGATCTCAACGTTGTCCGCTTCATCAGCGACCGCGTAATGGTGATGTATCTCGGCAAACTGGTGGAGATCGGTCCGGTCGACTTAATCTACCGCGACCCGCAGCACCCCTACACGCAGGCGCTTTTGTCGGCGATGCCATCGATGGACCCGCGGCGGCGCACGCTGAAGGCGCCGCTGAGCGGCGACCCACCCAATCCGGTCAACCCGCCTTCGGGGTGCCGCTTCCGCACGCGCTGTCCGTTCGCGGAACGCGTATGTGAAACGGTACAGCCCGCGTTGCTGGCGTCTCCGGGCGAGAAGGCGCATGCGGTCGCCTGCCACATGCGCGTGCCCGGCTCCGGCCACACCCGTGCCACCACAGCGGTGAGCGCATGACCGAGATGGTCCTGGCAAAGCAACCGGTCGTGTCGGTCGAGGACCTGCATGTGCGCTTCGTCATGCGGGATGCCACCGTGGCTGCGGTCAACGGCGTCAGCTTCGAGTTGGAGGCGGGCAAGGTCCTCGGCATCCTGGGCGAGTCGGGCTCGGGCAAGAGCGTGACCCTGCGCGCGCTGATGCGGCTGTTGCCGCCAGTGCGCACGCGCATCGAAGGGCGGATCCGCGTTGCCGGCCATGAGATCACGGCGATGGACGAGGCGGCCCTGCGCGAGGTGCGCGGCACGAAGGTGGCGATGATCTTCCAGGAGCCGATGATTGCGCTCGACCCCGTGTTCACGATCGGCATGCAGATCGCCGAGACGATCGTGCGGCACGAAGGCGTGTCGTACGCAGCGGCCAATCGCCGGGCCCTCCAACTGCTGGATATGGTGCAGATCCCGTCGGCTGCGCGCCGGCTGAAGGCCTATCCGCACGAGCTGTCCGGTGGCATGCGGCAGCGGGCGATGATTGCTCTGGCCTTGTCCTGCCGTCCCTCGGTGCTTTTGGCCGACGAGCCGACCACGGCACTGGACGTGACCGTGCAAATCCAGATCATCCTTCTGCTGCGCCAGTTGCAGCAGGAGCTCGGGATGGCGGTCGTGTTCGTGACGCACGACGTTGGTGTCGTGGTCGAGGTCGCCGACCGGATCGCTGTCATGTATGCCGGCCGCTTTGTCGAAGTCGGCCCGACCGAGGCGGTGATCGATTCGCCGGCGCACCCGTACACCGCTGGGCTGCTGGCCTCGACCGTGCTGGGCTCGGCGTCCGGGCGGCGGTTGGAGACGATTTCCGGAATGCCGCCCGACCTGCGCGCGCTCCCCGAAGGGTGCAGTTTCGCCCCGCGCTGCCGCTTCTCGGAGGACCGCTGTCGTGCGGCTATGCCGGCGGAAACTACCCTCACCACGGAGCGCATGACCCGCTGTCTGCGCGTGGCCGCGCGCGAGATCGACCTGGCCGGGCCGAGTCTCAGCCAGCGCAAAGCATTCGGACCTTGAGCGTCCGGCTATGCTCGAGGAAGCGCTTTGGAGAACTGCCATGAGCCCAACCAATACCCTCGAGGTCAACGCCGAGCGGCTGTGGGCGACGATCGAGCGGTCCGCCGAGATCGGCCGCTTCCGCGATACCGGCCTGCGTCGGCTGGCCCTGTCCCGCGAGGACCAACAGGTGCGCGACCTGTTCGTCGGCTGGGCGCGCGAGGCCGGCTGCGCCGTCGAGGTCGACCCGGTCGGCAACATTTTCGCGCGCCGGCCGGGGACCGATAGCACACTCCCTCCGGTCGCCATCGGCAGCCACCTCGACACGCAGATCTGCGGCGGCCGCTACGACGGCGTGCTCGGCGTCATGTGCGGCCTGGAGGCGATCCGAACGCTCAACGACCGCGGTATCCAAACACGCCGGCCGATCGAGCTGATTATGTGGACCAACGAGGAAGGCGCCCGGTTCAGCCCGCCGCTGATGGGATCGCTGGCATTCGCCGGCAAGCTGCCTCTCGCGCAGGTGCACGACACCAAGGACGACGCGGGCCTTCGCTTCGGCGACGAGCTCGAGCGCATCGGCTATGCCGGCAAGGCGCCGCTCGGCAACCGCCCGCTCGATTGCTACCTGGAGCTGCACATCGAGCAGGCGCCGCATCTCGACCGTGAGGGCTGCGATATCGGCATCGTGGTCGGCGGCTACAAGACGCTGGCCCTGCGCATCGACATCCAGGGAGAGACCAGCCATTCTGGCGGCACGCCGATGCTGGAGCGGCGCAATGCGCTGGTCGGTGCCGGTTACCTGATCGCGGCCGTCAACGACATCGGCCTCGCCTACGCGGCGGAGCAGGGCCGCACCACGACGCCCCGCATCGAATGCTTCCCCAATCTGCCCGGCATCATCCCCGAGCATGTCCGGCTGATCGTCGACTTCCGTCACCCCGATCCGGCCGGCAGCGGTGGAAACCAAAGCGCGGGTTAGCATCACGGTGACCGAGGGTTGGAGTTGGGGCACCTCGTTGTTTGCGCCGGAGTGCATCGCGTTGCTCAAGGACACAGCGGCGGAACTCGGCCTGCCCTATCGCGAGATGCTGAGCCAGGCCGGCCACGACGCCTATGCGGTTGCGGATCTCACGCCGACCGTCATGATTTTCACGCCCTGCCGCGACGGCATCAGCCACAATACCAATGAGGCGATCGATCTCGCCCGCACCCTGCCCGGCGCCAATCTGTTGCTGAACGCGGCGCTCCGGCGCGCCAATCGCTGAGCACTCTATCCCTATCCGCGCTACGGCGTTCCAAGGAGGCCATTCATGAGCACAAACCTTGCCCAACTCCCCCTCCACGCGCTCAGCGCCCGGCTCAAGTCGCGCAGCATCTCACCGGTCGACATCGTCGCCGCCTGTCTCGAGCGCATCACCAAGCTCGACCCGAAGCTGCACGCCTTCATCGAGGTCTACGACAAGGAGGCACGCCTCGCGGCGGACGCCGCCGACAAGGCCATCCGTTCGGGCCACGCCGTCGGGCCGCTGCATGGCATCCCGATCGCGCTCAAGGATCTGATCGAGATGGAAGGTCGTGTGGCGACCGCCGGCACGGCCGTATGGCGTGAGCGCCGCTGCACCCGCACGGCCACCCTGGCGCAAAAGCTGATCAGTGCCGGCATGATCGTCATCGGCAAGACGCATACGGTGGAGTTCGCCTTTGGCGGCTGGGGCACCAACCAGCACCTGGGCGCGCCGTGGAATCCCTGGGATGCCAAGACCCATCGCACGCCGGGCGGCTCCAGCAGCGGCTCGGGCTCCTGGTGTGGGATTACCGGGCTCAAGACCACTATCGGCCGCATCAGCACCTATGGCGTCTTGCCGTTGAGCCCGACGCTCGACACGCCTGGTCCGCTGACGCGCAGCGTCGAGGACGCAGCCCTGCTGCTGCAGGTGATGCAGGGCGCCGATCTGCACGATCCGCGCACGCTGGCGCTGCGCGATGCCGATCCGCTGGCCACCTTGCGTCGAGGCGTGAAGGGCCTGCGCCTGGCGCGCATGTCTGCCGCCGAGCGGACCGACGTAGCACCCGAGGTGCTCGCCGCCTACGACCGCTCGATTGATCAGCTCGCGAGCATGGGCGCGGACATCGTCGATCTGGCCCTGCCCCGCAGCTTCCGCGACTATGGCGGTGCGTCGGGACGCATCATGTCCGCCGAGGCCTACGCTTTGCTCAGCCGCATCGTCGACAACAACGACCTACCCATCGACGAGGCGGTGCGCCCGCGCGTGCGAGCCGGTGCCGCGATTTCCTCGCGCGAATATCTCGAGGTGCTGGCCGAGCGCGAGCGGCTGAAGGGAGAGTTTGCTGCTGCGACCGAGCACGTCGACGCATTGCTGGCGCCGGTCACGATGACGCCAGCTATCCCGCTCGACACGATCGATCAAACCACGACGCCGGCCATTTTCACGCGCTGGGTCAACTTCCTCGATCTTTGTGCACTGGCCGTACCCAACGGATTGACCCCCTCGGGATTGCCGCTGTCGTTGCAGATCGTTTGTCGCGGTGGCGACGAGGCGATGGCGCTGCGCATCGGCTGGGCCTGGCAGAGCGCGACCGACTGGCACGAGCGTATCCCACCGCTGGCCCAGTGAGCGGGCGCACGTAGGCGACGGCCAGAAGCCGTGTTCCGCGTTCTTCGCCGATCAGAGCCTCAGCCTCGCAGTTGCTGGCTGCCTGATCTAGGTCCAATATCGGTCGCGTTTAAAGGGCGCGGAAGCTGTTTGCGACTGGCCCAACCGGGGAATCGCCATGATCACCAAGTTCGACAGCCTTTATGCCGGCCATGCCGACCTCGACAACGTCGGCTATGGCGGCACGCCCATCAACG
>VBAB01000185.1 GCA_005888525.1 Alphaproteobacteria bacterium | reverse complement strand
GTTTTTCAGGACGCCTTTGAACAGCTGCCCGCTCCTTCGAAGATTTTCGACGGGGTCGCACTGCTCATAATGACAGCGGTGGTAGCCTTGCTGATCGCGCCCGCCGCGCATCACCGCATCGTGGAAGAGGGCAACGCAAGCCGCCGCATCATGAGGATCATCAGCCTGTCGATGTCCGGCGCGTTGCTCCTGTTCGCTCTGGCCCTCGGCATTAATATCTTCTTGGGGCTCGAACGGATTGCCGGATTGGGGGTAGCGATCACGGCGGGGATCGCCGGCGCGGCCACAGCGTTCCTGCTCTGGTTTGGCATTGAATGGGCGGCCCTCATGCGAAAGGGGCGGACGGATACGAACATGAAGGACCAGCAGGTTCCCCTGGCGAAGAAAATCGATCAGATGCTCACCGAAGCCCGCGTGATACTTCCCGGTGCGCAGGCGCTCCTGGGTTTCCAGCTCGCGGTAATTCTCACACGGGCCTTCGAGCAACTGCCAGGTTCGTCAAAAGCTATTCACGCCGTTGCCTTGGGTTTGGTGGCCTTGTGCACGATGCTGCTGATGACGCCCGCCGCCTATCACCGGATTGTCTATGGCGGCGAGGAGGCGGAGGAATTTCTCATCCTGGGGGGCAGGTTCGTGATGGCTGCCACGGTTGCCCTGGCGCTCGGGCTGGCTGCGGATGTCTACGTGGTCATCGCAAAGATCGCGGAATCAGATGTCATCGGCACGGCAGCCGCGGCTCTGTCACTGGTCGCGCTTGTGGGGCTTTGGCACGTCTCGCCCTGGTACCTGCGCGCACAGCGCAAAGGTGCGGCTGGCGCATTGCGGGACGGCTTGGGTAGCAGGCGCTAGACGGCGGGTCGCGTGATGCCGGATGTGACATGGTGGCAGAAGGCCGTCATCTACCAGATCTATCCGCGTTCGTTTCAGGACGGCAACGGCGACGGCATCGGAGATCTTCCCGGGATCAAGGAACGCTTACCCTATCTGGCTGATCTCGGGGTCGATGCCATCTGGCTTTCGCCCATATTCCCCTCGCCAATGGAGGACTTCGGATACGACATCGCCGACTATTGCGCGATTGATCCGCTGTTCGGAACCATGGCGAATTTTGATGAGCTCCTTGGCCAGGCCCGACGCCTGGGGCTTCGGCTGCTGATGGACCTCGTGCCGAATCACACCTCGTCACGGCATCCCTGGTTTATTGAGAGCCGATCTTCGCGCAGCAGTGCAAAACGGGACTGGTACATTTGGCGCGATCCCGCCCCTGGTGGGGGGCCACCCAACAACTGGCTCTCCGAATTCGGCGGCAGCGCCTGGAGTTTCGACGAGGCGACCGGCCAATATTATTACCATGCGTTTTTGCCGTCGCAGCCGGACCTGCACTGGCGCAATCCGGATGTCAGGCGCGCGATGCATGATGTCATGCGCTTCTGGTTGGCAAAAGGCGTGGACGGCTTCCGCATCGACGTCCTGTGGCATCTCATCAAGGATGACCAGTTTCGCGATAACCCGCCCAACCCCGACTATCGCGACGGCCAGCCGCCGCACTGGCAGGTGCTGCCGCTATATACGACCGACCGTCCTGAGGTTCATGAGGTGGTCGCAGGGTTCCGCAGGGTAGCGGACGAATTCCTGGACCGATTGCTCATCGGCGAGATTTATCTCCCACCCAAACGGCTCGTAGCCTATTACGGCAAGGATCGGGAAGGCGTGCATCTGCCGTTCAACTTCAGCCTTCTTGAAACCGACTGGCATGCGCGCAAGCTTGCCGCGCTGATCGACGAATACGAGGAGGTTCTGCCTTCCGGCAGCTGGCCCAACTGGGTCCTCGGCAATCATGACCGTCCGCGCATCGCCACGCGGGTCGGCGCTGCCCAGGCGAGGCTTGCCGCGATGCTCCTGCTGACTTTGCGTGGCACGCCGACCATCTATTATGGCGACGAGATTGGTCTGAGCAACATCGACGTACCCCCGCAGCATGTCTGCGATCCGCTTGGCAAAGCCGCGCCGACCCTGGGCCGTGATGGCGCGCGCGGCCCCATGCGTTGGAACGACGGCGCATATGGTGGCTTCTCCCCTGCCCGGCCATGGTGCTATTGCCCTGAACCCGCAGACGGCCCGACCGTCGGGGAGCAATCCAGCGAGCCGGGATCGCTCCTCAACCTGTACAAGCGCCTCATCACCGCGCGGCGCGAACATCCCGCGCTCGCCCTGGGAACGTACCATCCGCTGGTGGCAACCGGAGACGTGCTGCTGTTCAGCCGGAAGTATCCGGAATCCCCCTCCGTACTTGTGGCGCTCAATCTGGGCGACCAGCCTGCGGCCGCCGTGCTTAAGGAAAAGACCTTGCGAGGGCGGGTAATCGTTTCAGCTTTCGGCGACCGCGAGGAGGAACCAATCGCCGATGGTGTCCATCTCAGGCCCGACGAGGGGCTAGTCATCGCGCTCGACTAAACGTCCGCGCGCAGGGGTTCGCCAGCGTGCGAAACGTTATCGAATAACGAAGAGCGTCTACGGCAGGGATACTGTGCTCCCATTCACTGCGTGCGGGGCCCCGCAGCAAATAGGCCGAGCGAGGCTGCAGCACGAGTGAGGCGCGCTGCCATCCAGACCCCTCCCTGCGGCGGAAGCGGAACGTGCATGCAGAGGCAAGCGAAACCCCCATGACGTCGCCAAATGCGGGCCTATCCTTGTGCCAGCCAATCGTGGCGCCTGCGGGGTATTCTGTAATGAGGACGTGCTGCAAATCCGCCGCGGCAAGCGAAGCGAAGCCGGCGACCATTCCGCGTAGCGGCAAGAGGAAGCGCGGAATATCCCCCGCCTCATGCAATCCCCCACCGCTGAAGTCGTAGCGCCAGCCAAACGAGACGACGCGCCTTCGGCCGAGGAAGCCACGGAACTCAAATTCCCTAAACGGAAGGGGCTGAAGTTCGCTGATGAGCCGCGCCTCCTCCGCGGCGGAGAGGAGTTCCTCGACATAGGCGAAGCCCTGCGGGAGTCCCAACGGTTGGAAAAGATCCTGCTGCGTGCGCGTCGGCACGTTCAGCGGCCCAGCTTGATGATCAGACCTTCGTCGGGACGCAGCAGGATGGGCCCGCGAAGTAACGCCGGATGATAGTCATCGAGATGCGAGGAGATCAGCAGTGTGCCCTCGCCATCCCAGGCCAGGCGGCGCGGCTCGTGCACAAGATTGAGCGCGACCAGGAAAGCAACGTCGCCATCAGCGCGCTTGAAACTGAGGACGTCATTCTGGCTGCGTACCGGGATGTAGGCGCCTACCGCCAAAGCCGGTTCCTTGCGCCGCAGCGCGATCAGCCGCTTGAAGAGCCACAGGAGCGAACGCTCGTCGTCTTTCAACGTCTCGACGTTGCGCTTTTCAATGCCTGGCCCCATCGGAAGCCATGGGTCTGCCTCGCTAAAGCCGCCATTCTTGCCGGCTGTGCGTTCCGGATCGCGGTTCAGCTCGTAGCCAGGCAAAAGCTTCTCGAACGGATCTGTAATGCGATCGGTCGCGATGGGCACCCGTTCCATCCCGAGTTCGTCACCCGCATAGAAGAACGGTGTCCCCCTCAGAGTAAGGACGAGCATGGCCAGAACGCGCATTTGCTCCGGACCGAGCTTGCTTGCGACACGGTGCTTGTCGTGGCCGCCGGTGACCCAGTCGGGCCAAGCCTTGTTCGGAATGGCGTTGAGATAAGCGTCTATGTTACCCTGCAAGGAGATTGCGTCCCAGGCGCTGTCAAGGAGCACAAAATTGAGGGGCAGGTGTAGGCGCGGCTTATCGTGCCCGTAGAAATGGCCGATGCGATCCGTCTTGCCCTGGACTTCTCCGCACAGCACGCAATTCTCGAACTCGTCGATGACTTCGCGCATCTCGGCGAGATAGGCCATTGCCTCGGGACGGTCATCGGTGAAGATATTCCGGAAGCGCTGGGGCGGCGGTTTGCTCTCACCGGCTTGCGGATCGGGCGGGTTGTCGCGAAGGAGCAGGTCTTTGGCGAGTACGGCGCTCGCATCGACACGGAAACCATCGACACCGCGCCTCATCCAGAAGCGCAATACATCGGCCATGGCTGTCCGAACTTCGGCGTTGCGCCAGTTCAGATCGGGCTGCTCCCGCAGGAACGAGTGATAATAGTACTGCCCACTCTGCTCGTCCCATTGCCAGGCACTACCGCCGAAACGGCTCTGCCAGTTATTGGGTGATCCGCCGTCAGGCCGGGGGTCCGCCCAAAGATACCAGTCCCGCTTCGGGTTTCGGCATGACGCCCGGCTTTCCGTGAACCAGGCGTGCTGATCGGAGGTGTGGTTCGGCACGAAGTCCAGGATCAGGCGCACATCGCGCCGGTGCAGTTCCTCCAGCAGTGAGTCGAACTGCTCTAGCGTGCCGAACTCAGGGTGCACATCGCAGAAATCTGAGATGTCATAACCCAGATCAAGCATCGGCGAAGGATAGATAGGCGTCAGCCAAACGGCGCCAATGCCGAGCCATTCCAGATAGTCGAGACGCGACAAAAGTCCGGCAAGGTCACCCTTGCCGTCGCCGTCACTGTCCTGGAACGAGATGGTGGCGATTTCGTAGAATACGGCCGTTTGCCACCAGGCTGAACGGTCTTGAACCCGGGAGTCGCGTGGGGCACGCCTCCGGCGTGAGCCGGAGACGGCAGCGTCGGACGGCCTCATGCAACGGGCTCAGGCATCCGCGCGGCCCACATCAGCGGCCGGGCAGCTTGGTTCAGCAGCTGGTCCGCGTTTTCCTAGTCTGCGAGAGAGAGCTGCAGGAGCTGCACGAAGTCGGGCGCTTGCGGTTGCTGAGCGAGGTTGCGAACGTGGCATGGTGGAGCTCCCGCTGCGCGCTAAGATCCGTTCTTTGAACAGACCGCCATGAACTCGGTGCGGGTCACGCGGTCCTTGTTGGAAAGAGACGCTGGCAACGACTG
Source organism: Alphaproteobacteria bacterium (assembly GCA_005888525.1). Classification (GTDB taxonomy): domain Bacteria; phylum Pseudomonadota; class Alphaproteobacteria; order Rhizobiales; family Hyphomicrobiaceae; genus AWTP1-13. Next base: position 4,244 of record VBAB01000185.1, on the reverse strand, counting down.
CTTAGCATTGCCGATCTCCGTGCGGTCGAGCACGCCGTCGTTGTTGATGTCGGCGGCTTTGAACTGATCGTCACACTGTTTCTGGTTGGCGGCGACGGGCTTGGTGTTCTGGGCAGAGGCGGGCAACGCGAACAGCGCGGCCGCGAGGACGAGGGAGATCGTTTTGAGCATGGTCGAACCCTTGGTTGGTTCGGCATTGCCTCCCGTCTAGCTTATCGCAAACGAGGTTGGACGGAATTCGTTCCGGGCTGTTCAGCGAATAGGGCCAGCGCGTCACGGCTGATGGCGCTCCTTGCGTTCCTTACTTCTTCATGGGCCTGCCCCTCTCGCTCTCTTGATGTTCAAGGTAGTGTCATGGCTCGATCTACGTAACGTCCGACAGCCATCACGCCTATCTCTTCGAATGCGGAGGGGACGCCGGCCTGTTTGCAGTGTCGCTAGAGCCGCTTGGATCGAACATCCCGCTCGCGCCCTATTTTGATGGATGGCGCATGAGAGAAGCTTTCGAACTTGGTGTTCACGAACCGATGCCAGTAGCAATAGACCCTGAGCCAATACTCCAGGGCATCAGGGCACGCGGGGGGTCCGTACCGGCCTCACGGCGCTGGTGGCCCGCGTGGGCGCCAAAGCGGCTCTTGGTCAGGTCATGGCGGAGGGCGTTGTGCTCGCCACTGGCAACCTGCTCGTGCTGTTCTGCGCATTCTGTTTCGGGGCCGCCGTTGGCCTGAACTTTTCCCCGTCTTCCGCCCACTCGCCCGGATGTTCGCAGGCTCCCCGCCGCGCTGCTCATCGGGCTCGACGGCCTCCTCGCGCTGGTCGCGTTTATTGCCCTGGGCCGGCATCTGGATCGCTCGCACCCCAGATGCATAAGGAACAGCCGGCATTCCATCGCGTTTTGCGGCTATGACCCCATCAACTTACGCTGACGCCGACGCCGTCCAAGCATACCTCTTTCATGGTGTTGATGGCCTCTATGCTGTGACGCTCGACCCTTCCGGCCACAATATTCCGCGCGAGGCCTGCCCCACGGGCTGGCACTTCAAGACAGCCTTCGCGCTAGGCGTTCATGAATCCGTGCCGGCAGCGATAGACCCTGAGCCAGTCCTGCGCGGCATCCGCGGTTTCGGCTATTACGTTTGGCGCGAAGGCCAACCGCACGGGACGACGCAATAAGTGCCCACCGCACATGGCCCCACAACCCACCACCGCGCAGCTCAAGCACGACATCGATCGCGGACGAGGCGGCGACAAGGTCGACGTGATCGATCCTGCGACTGCGCCTCTTGGCACCGATGACGAAGCGGCCGGCACGCCGCCCGGTCCCGAAGCTCGCAAGCTCGCCTACGACGAAGAGATCGGCTCATCGCCGGTCACATCCGAAAGGACCGACAGTGACCACGCCGTCACCATTTACGTGGCGCTTGTTTTGGCTCTTGTGGCAACTGTTAGCTTTGCGATTTGGCTGGCTTAAACGCCTGCTTGCCGCCCCCGCGGCTGAATCGGTCGCCGCGCGTGTGCCAGACTTATGCCGGGACAACGTCGGCCAGGAGGCCTTCGCGGTCATCCGTGACGTGCGCAAGAAGAAGATGGTCGGTATTGGTCGCGTGGTGATGGCGCGGCGTGAGCGAGTGATGATGCTTGAGCCCTTCGACAAGGGCATCATGGGTGCCACCCTCCTAGAAGCACGCCCCACGTCCCGCCAACGTCGTCAACCTCATGGATGCCTTCTGTCGGAGCGTCGAAGGCGAGACAGGCAAGGGCAAGCGCGCCAAGGCCGCCCCCGGCTAAGAAACCCGAAGCCCCGCCCGTCCCAAGCGCAAGGCCGCCAAAGGATAGGGTTAGACGCCTTCGGTCTCCTCCGACCACACATCCATAGCTGTCTGCAGGCGATTGAGCGCCTGCTGAATATGATCGACGCCCTTCTGAAGAGTCTCCAACGCGTCATTCGATGGCGGATCCTGGCAGCTGTCTAGATGACGCTCCATTCCTTGCGCTTCCACTGCCAGCGCCCGCACTGCCGTGCGTAACTCATCCATACGCATACTCCTTCACGGCCGCCGCCGCGCTCTCAGTTTGGAAAAGATATGATCCCGGAGCTGAAGCGTGCCAAGAACACGCCATGCTTGGTTAGTTCCGCCATCGCCACATCGGAATTGCCAGGCAGCGTCTCGAGGCTCTGCCTGGTCAGCAGCAGCCTTGACCGGTAGACCCAACTGCCGTTGCAAGCATCCGCTGGCAGGTTGTCGCCCGAGCAGTAGAGCGTCAGTGCATACAGGTCCGAGTCGGCGCACCGAAAGACGAAGACGGCAAGCGCGGCCATGTTGCTTTGAAAGAGAGGCGAGGACGCAAAGACAGCTTCAACAGTACAAGATACCTATCAGCCGAAGCACAGCGCCTGAGGACATTGAGCGGCCGCCTTGGGCGCTGATCTCTGATCGGCTGTTCCGGGATGAGATGGTGAGTGTGCTTCGCCGAAAAAGAGCGCGCGGCATTACGTCGGAGCCCTCCGACAACCTTCTGGCAATATCACTCTGGGATCACCATATATCCCGTGCGGTCGCGCTGAAGCGCCGCTCACCATCATCTCAAATGCAAATGAAAAACATGCACCGCCCTTCCCCCACGGCGCCGGCGCAGCTGGGCTTCCTGCTCGACGAGCTGCGCGCTGGCGGCCTGACCACCTATGCCAATTTGGCAGTGGCCCTCAATCGCCAAGGCCTGCGTCCCCGGTCCTGCGCTCTATGCTCGCCGAGTCCAGGAAGCGAGTCGCATTATCCGCCGCCTGCAGCGGCGCGGACTGAAGACGCACGCCATGATTGCTCGGGCGCTCAACGCCAGGGGCTCGACCACGCCGCGCTTCGGTCGTCCATGGTCGGGTCGCTCGGTATCGCGCGTGCTGACGGCTGGACTCGCTGCGCAGCGGCATCGATCCCGCACGGCAAAGCCCACGCTTCATTGACACCTAACCCCTCGAACCTGCCGGCTGGATCCTCGTTCTATAGCCACCCCAAGGACGAACCTCCCCCGGTTCGTCCAAAAACCGGAGAGCCTACCTCCTCTCCGGGAGATTGCCAAAGAGCGGTGCGCCCCCCCGTCGCACCGCTCATTTCTTTGCCCGGAACCCATTGCATTGAACGGGTGTTCTCCCGGCTGAAGCCTCAGCTTGGAGTTTGTCATGGCCGCCGCTCGTCGTGCGTATTGGAAGGGCTATCTGAAGCTTTCTCTGGTGACCTGTCCCATTGCGCTCTACCCCGCCTCCAGCCAAGCCGAGAAGACCCATTTCCACCAGATCAACCGCAAGACCGGCCATCGCCTGCGCCAGCAGATGGTCGATGAGGTCACCGGCAGGGTCGTCGACAAGGAGGACAAGAGTCGCGGCTACGAGATCACAAAAGGCAAATACGTCGAGATCGAGCCTGAGGAGATCAAAGCCATCCAGGTCGAGAGCACCCACACCCTCGACATTGAGAAGTTCGTCCCCGTCGATGAAATCGACCGCCGCTACTTCGATCGCCCCTATTACATCGTGCCCGACGGCAACGCCGGCGAAGAGGCCTTTGCAGTGATCCGCGATGCCATGAAGGACAAGGGCCGCGTGGCCCTCGCCAAGATCGTGCTCACCAACCGCGAGCACATCATGGCCATCGAGCCGATGGGCAAGATCCTGCTCGGCACGCTGCTGCGGTATGACTACGAGGTGCGTGACCAGAAGGAGCTTGCGCGCTCTGTGCCCAGCCCACGCATCCCGAAGGAGATGCTTAGCCTTGCCTCGCACATCCTTGACACCAAGGCGGGGCGCTTCGATCCATCCGAATTCACGGACGAGTTCGAAACCGCGCTGAAGAAGCTTGTGAAGCGCAAAGCCGCCGGCAAACCCATTGAGTACGAGGAACCGGCCGAGCGTCCTTCCAACGTTGTCGACCTGATGGAAGCGCTGCGCCAAAGCATCCGGGGCGGCGGCAAACGCGCCGCCGCGGTCCGGTCATCATCATCGAGCAAAAAGACCACTCGCCCAAAGTCGTCGCGTAAGGGCGCCTCCAGCAAACGCAAGCGCAAGACAGCTGCCTGATGCCACGCGACACCAATGAGATTCGCAAACGCATCGCCTTTGATCCCGAGACCTGGCTAGCGCTTGGCCGCTTGGCCAAGGACCGGATGAAGACCATCCAAGACGCCGTGCAACATTGCTGCCGTTGCGTCGGGTCGCTGATCGGTGATGGGGAGACAAAGCGAAATATGGTGCG
>VBAB01000184.1 GCA_005888525.1 Alphaproteobacteria bacterium | reverse complement strand
AGTCTTGCTCGCCGGCCAACCTTCCGCCAAACTGACGTTTACGTAAGGGCCCACGAAGGGGCCGAGGCAAAGAACGACACGGAGGACGCCGGCGTGGCCAATCCCAGCACTCTCAAAGTGCGCGTCGATCGCGACAAGTGCCAAGGTCACAACCGCTGCAAGGCGCTGGCGCCGGAGCTGTTCGAGCTCGACGAATACGGCAACGCGCGCGAGAAGGGGGACGGCACGGTGCCGGCAGGACTCGAGGACAAGGCCTACCTCGCCAAGTCGAACTGCCCCGAGTTCGCCGTCGAAATCATCGAGACCAAGGGGTGAGACCATGAGTCAGCGTCCGCCCGTGAAGGACTGGGCCACCGACTTCGATCACCTGGACCAGCGCTGGATCAACGACCCGTTCCCGATCTGGGACGACATGCGCAAGAGATGCCCGATCGCCCATACGGATCGCTTCATGGGCGTCTACTTCCCCTCGCGCTACGAGGACGTGCGCGCCGTCGCCTATGACACGGAGCATTTCTCCTCGCGCCGCATCATCGTGCGCGAGACGCCGCCGCCGCGCATTCCCGCGCCGCCGATCACCTCCGACCCGCCCGAGCACCGCCCGGCACGCATGGTGCTGCTGCCGCCCTTCACGCCGGACGCCATGAAGAAGCTGGAGCCGCGGGCGCGCGCGCTGGCCAACGAGCTGATCGACAAGTTCGCCAAGCGCGGCAGCGCCGATGCGGCGGTCGAGTATGCCCAGGAGATTCCGGTTCGTCTCATCGCCCACATGCTGGGTCTGCCGGAGGCCGACGGCAATCTCTACCGCAAGTGGATCAAGATGGTGCTGGAGGACGGCATCACCGACGTCAGCATCGCCGTCGAGGCCGCAGGCGAGATGACGCACTACTTCATGGGCTATGTGCACCAGCGTACGGAGAAACCGGGCGACGACCTCATCAGTTACCTCATCAAGGCGAGGCACAATGGCCAGCCGCTTTCGGTGGAAAACGTGATCGGCTCGCTGCGCCTGCTCCTGATCGCCGGCATCGATACCACCTGGAGCGGCATCGGCTCTTGCATCTGGCACCTGGCCACGCATCCCGAGGATCGCCGCCGCCTGGTCGCGGAACCGGCACTGATGCCCACCGCCATCGAGGAGTTCCTGCGCGCCTACGCGCCGGTCACGATGGCGCGCGAGGTGGTGAAGGAGACCAAGCTCAACGGTTGCACGTTCAAGCCGGGGCAGATGGTGCTCCTGTCGTTTCCCGCCGCCAACCGCGACCCCGCCATGTTCCCGGACGCCGACAAGGTGATCATCGACCGCAAGGAGAACCGGCACGCGGCCTTCGGGCTCGGCATCCACCGCTGCGTCGGCTCGAACCTGGCGCGGCTGGAGATGACGGTGGCGGTGGAGGAGCTGTTGAAGCGCATCCCGGACTTCGGCCTCGCCGGGGAAGTGACATGGTCGGAGGGCACGGTGCGGGGGCCGCGCAAACTGCCGATCCGGTTCTGACGCAAGCGCCCGCAAGAATAGGTTGGGACAAAATGAGCGAACGGCCACCGGTAAAGGACTGGGCTACGGACTTCGACCACCTCGATCCTCGATG
>VBAB01000183.1 GCA_005888525.1 Alphaproteobacteria bacterium | reverse complement strand
GCAGGCGTCGACGATCTTGTCGATCAGCAGATACGACTGCGCGGCAGGCGGCGGGCCGATGGCGACGGCCTCGTCGGCCATCTCCACGTGCAGGCCGTCCCGATCGGCGTCGGAGTAGACGGCGACGGTGTTGATGCCGAGCTTGCGCGCGCTCTTGATGATGCGGCAGGCGATCTCGCCGCGATTGGCGATCAGGATTTTCTTGAACATGCGCGCTCCCAGGCAACGGGGTCAGACCCCTCGCCTGCACGGTTGCCCATATCGGATGGTCCAGCGCGGTGGGTCTGACCCCGTGAAGCCGATGATAGGGAAAAACGCCCCGTACGGAAGGGGGAATGCTAGTTTCTGGGCCTTGCTGCACGAGTGAGACGCGCAACCCGATGCCTCGCGTGCAGGATGCTTCAATTCTTCTCGGGCTCCGGAGCACATTGCTAACGCTGCAACGAGCTTGGCGGAACGGAGTGCTGTTTGCGGAGTTAGGGTGTCGCGCAGAGCAGGGGTCGCTTCAGATTGAATCCGTTGCTCGCAAATGCAAGTGACGCGGCATGTCGACTCAGACCTACGTCGAGCCATCGAGCACGCACCGTTCTCCTGCCGTGCAGATCGAGCGGTACGACCGGCTGATCGAGGCGGCCGAGGCGCGGCTCGCAGAGCAGGAGGCCTACGTCCGTGAGGTTGCCCTAATCAGCGGCAGCACCGCCGTCGCGAGCTTCGAGCTGCAGAAGATGCATCTCCTGGTCGCGCTCCTGCGCGAGGGCCGGCGGCGGTTGGCCGACGCTCCGGCCAGTGAGCCGACCAAGAGGGTCGTCAAGCCGGCAGCACCATCTGCGTCTGGGTGACGACGGCGCACAGCTTGCCGGCTTCCGAGCGGATCATCGTCTGCCAGACCATGGTGGTCTTGCCGCGGTGAAGCGGGGTGGACTCGGCCGTCACGCGCGTGTTGACCGGCGCGGCGCCGAGAAAGTTGGTCTTGGACTCGATCGTGGTCGTGCGCGTGCCCGGCGCCAGGTTCATCACCGTGCCGATGGCACCGATGGTATCGGCAAAGGCCATGAAGGCGCCGCCATGGCACACCCCGCCGACGGTGCATAGGTCCGGGCGCACCAGCATGGTGGCCATGACCTTCTCCTGCGTGGTCTCCCCGAGCTCGATGCCCATCAGTCCCGGCAGGAGGGGAGCGAACATCTTCTGAATCTGCTCAGGCGTCGGCATGGGATTCTCCTCGTGCTCCACCTGTCATCCCGGCCGGAGCGCGCAGCGCGAAGAGCCGGGATGACAGGTGGAGTATGCTCAGGCGGGCTTCGGCTGCAAGGCCTCGCGCAGCGCGGTGGAGAGGCGCATGGGCTTGCCGGAAGCCGAGATCAGCACGACCATGACCTCCGCGGTAAAGAGCTCCACGCCGCCGCGGCTGATGCGCTGGTCGAGGACCAAGGTGGCAGCCGTGGATTCCTTGGCACGCGTCGCCACCTCCAGCACCTCGTCGATGCGTGCGGGCTTGAGGTATTCCAGGTGCATGCGCCGCACCACGAAGGCCGCTGGCTCGCGTCCGCTGGCGCCGGCGATCAGCGCCTGATGGTCGTTGCCCATGAGGCGCAGGAAGTCGGAGCGACCGCGTTCGCACCAGCGCAGGTAGGTGGCATGATAGACGAGGCCGGAGAAATCCGTGTCCTCGAAGTAGACGCGGATCGGGAGCACGTGGCGCCGCCTGCCGGCATCCTCCACGAGGCGGCCGGCGAGGTCGGGCCAGCTGCGCGTTGGCTCAGGCGGCTGCGACATCGACCATCACGATCTCAGGCGGCACGCCGATGCGTACGGGCAGGATCGAGCAGCCGAGCCCCCCTGACACGACGAGGTGCCTGTTGTCCTCGACGATGTGGCCGTAGGCGTAGCGGTTGCCATAGCGTGAGGGCACCATCGGCGAGTAGCCGAACATGCGCACCTGCCCGCCATGGGTGTGCCCCGAGAGCGTGAGGGAGACGCGGGGCGGTACGCGCGGAAAGATGTCGGGTTCGTGCGCGAGCAGGATGACAGGGGCGTCGTCCGTGACCTTGGCCAGCGTGCCGTCGAGGTCGTGCACGCCCTCGAAGCTGTGGCGCCCGACGCCCTTGCGCCGGCGCTCGAAGAAGGCGATCTGGTCGCCGAGGCCGGCAAGCCAGAACGGGCGGCCGTGGTGGGAGAGGCGCACGACGTCGTTCTCGTAGACGGGTACGCCTTCGCGCTCCAGCATGCGCCGGCCGATCACGGGGCCCTTGCGTGCGCGCTGGGCCGCGCGGTCGTCCCACCAGTCGTGGTTGCCGAGGATGGCGTGCACGCCGAGCGGTGCGGAGAGCCCGCCCAGCTCCTCGGCCCAAACCTCCGGCGGGACGGCGCGGGTCTTGAACTTGTGGCTGGCGGCGAAGTCGCCCAGCAGCACGATGACGTCGGGCGCGAGCGCGTTAGTCCGCTCGACGATGCCGCGGATGCGCTCGGCGGGCATGGCCGGGCCGCCGGCGTGCACGTCGGCGATGACGCCGATCGAGAGCCTGAGATCGCGCGGCCAGTTGGGCGGGGTGACGCGGTAGCGCGTGACCTCCAGGCGCCACATCGGCTCGACGGCCAGGCCATAGCTCGACAAGCCCACCATGCCGGCGCCGGAGAGACCCAGCGTCTTGAGGAACCTGCGGCGCGAGATGCGTTTCACGTGTGCGATGCCCTCAACGGTGTCATCCCGGGGCTTGTCCCCGGGACCCAGCCATCAACATTTGCCCAAGGCTGCCGGCGATCTCTACAGCGGCGCTGGGAGTCCGTCGAACCCTGGATCCCGGTGACGAGCACCGGGATGACAACTGCGGCGAGGTTCGTTCATTTTCAGCCCATGTGCGCACGGCGCAGCCCGCCTGTGTGGCGGCAAAGGATGGAAATCTTGGGGCGGTGGCAAGGCAGGCGACTCTCGTCGGTTAACCCGTGCCGGCTTTGCCGTCGGGCGCCTCGTCGACGGGGTCGTCGAAAAGGCCGATCTGGGGCGTGGCGGCGCGGGCGGGCCCCGACAGGCCCAAGTGCTTGTAAGCCCGCAGTGTCAGCACCCGGCCCCGCGGCGTGCGGCCGATGAAGCCCTGCTGCAGCAGGAATGGCTCGACGATCTCCTCGAGCGCATCGCGGGGCTCCGACAGCGCCGCCGACAGCGTCTCGATGCCGACCGGGCCGCCCTCGTAGTTGCGGGCAATGCAGGAGAGGTAGCGGTGGTCGAGCGCATCGAGGCCCTCGCCGTCGACCTCGAGCTGCTTGAGTGCGCGGTCGGCCACCTCTGTCGTCACCACCTTGGCGCCGGCGACGGCGGCGAAGTCGCGCACGCGGCGCAGCAGGCGGCCGGCGATGCGGGGGGTGCCGCGCGAGCGCCGGGCGATCTCGGCCGCCCCGTCGGGGCTGATGGCCACCTTCAGCACGCCGGCGCCGCGCGTGACGATCAATTCCAGCTCGGCGTGGGTGTAGAAGTTGAGCCGCACGGGGATGCCGAAGCGGTCGCGCAGCGGCGTGGTGAGCAGCCCCGTGCGCGTGGTGGCGCCGATCAGTGTGAAGCGGGAGAGCTCGATCTTGACCGAGCGGGCCGCCCCGCCGGGTTGAGGCGGTGGATCTCGTCGATGAACAGGACGTCGCGGTCCTCCAGGTTGGTGAGCAGCGCGGCCAGGTCTCCCGCCTTGGCGATGACGGGGCCGGAGGTGGAGCGGAAGCCCACGCCGAGCTCGCGCGCCATGATCTGGGCCAGCGTGGTCTTGCCCAGGCCGGGGGGACCCGCGAACAGCACATGGTCGAGTGCTTCGGCGCGCGCCTTGGCCGCCTCGATGAACACCTTGAGGTTGGAGCGCGCCTGCTCCTGGCCGATGAACTCGGCCAGGTACTGCGGGCGCAGCGACGCCTCGGCGGCATCGGCCTCCCGCTTGGCACCGGTGACGAGGCGGCTGGCGTCGGTCATGGTTTGTTCTGTGGTGGTTCGCGGGGGGAGTCAAGGCAGCGACATCAAATGGTCTGATGCAGGTGGGGAGACTTGCCGCTCTTGTCGAGGACCATTGTATTTCCGCGATGACCAAGTGCCGCTCGCTGCTTTGCGCATTAATGCCCTCGCTATATCTGGAGTGATTTCCATATCTGCGGCTGATCGAGGGTATGAACCCCGAGTGGGATGATCTCTTCGACGAGTTCTGGGGCGCCATCATGGACGGCCCCGCGGATGTCGCGCGCGAAGGTGTAGGCCGGCCTCCGTGTGGAACCCCGCCTTCGCGAGGGTGACGTTTGTTGCTTGGGATGCGGGTCCAACTGGCGTCATTCCCGTGGAGGCGCCAGTACACAGAGCAGCGTTGGGTTACTGACAGCAGGATGGTGCGTGAACGGTCAATGAACCGGCCATTGCGGCTTCGTTCAGGCGCAGTTTGATCGACTGGGCGCGGCTCGGAAGTCGCGGGGTGGCTTGTGACCGGGCTTCGACAACCTGAATGGAGATTTGAGATGTTCGCAAAGCTCTCACTGGCAGCCGGGTTGGTACTGGCAGCCGCCACGCTCGTTCCTGCCGGCGCTTCTGCCGCTGCACCGCAGTCGCCGCTGCCGGGCGTAACCGCCGACAACTCCCTGGTGCAGAAGGCCCAGTGGGGTTATTGCCACGGCTGGCGCCGCGAATGCGCCGCGCGCTGGGGCTGGCGTACGCCCGGCTTCTTCCGCTGCATGGGCCGGCACGGCTGCTGAGGAGTGGCGTCAGACCCTTCGGGTCTGACACCATGTGTCTACGGTGATGGCGTGTCATGGTGTCAGACCCGGAGGGTCTGACACCCTCGCCTACTCAATCCCCACCTGCATGCGGTCGCGCCATTCGTCGGCGGCTTTTTGGGCCTTGGCTCGGTCGGCCTTGGAGAGCTTGGCGACGATCTTGTCGAGGTTGGCGTCCGTCTCCCCGGCGGCCTTGGCGATCAGGTGCCACTTGGCCGCCTCGACCAGGTTCGTCTCCACGCCCGCGCCATTGGCATAGCAGCGCGCCAGCCGGTTCTGCGCCACGGCAACACCCTTCTCGGCTGCCGCGCGGAACATCTGGGCACCGAGCTTCTGGTCGGGCGGCACGCCATGGCCGCGGAACAGGATCACGGCGTAGTCGACCTGCGCGTCGGTGTAGCCGGCGGCGGCGGCCTTGCCGATCCACTTGGCGGCCTCGAATGCGTTGGGGTCGACGCCGGTGCCGGTCGTGTAGAGCGTGCCCAGATCGTATTGGGCGGCAGCGACGCCCGACTCGGCCGCAAACAGCATGTGCGCGAAAGCGCGATAGGGGTTTTCCGGCTTGCCCTCGCCCTTGAGGAACAGCAGCGCCAGATTGTAATTGGCGAGCGGGTGCTTGCGGGAGGCGGCGGCCTCGAACATCTTCGCGGCCGCTTCGAAATTCTTGGCCACGCCTTCGCCCTTGGCCAGCATGACGCCATAGGCGAGCGTGCCCTCGGTGTCACCGAGTTCTGCGGCCCGGGCGTACCACTGGGCGGCCAGCGTCAGGTTCTGGGGCGCGCCGTTGCCTTCCGCGTAGATGCGCGCCACCAGCGTGTGGGCCTGCGGGTCGCCCTTCTGGGCAGCCTTCAGGGCGAGGTCGAGGGCGGTCAGGTACTTGCCCTGGTCGTAGGCTTCGTAGGCCGCATCGTCGCTCGGGGGCTGAGCCTTGGCGTACGCGCTGACGTTGCCCGATGGAGCGGTCGGCGCGGGATTGGCCGCAGTCGCGGGCGGGCCGATCGCCGGTACCTCGGCGGGCGCGCTCGGGACCGTCTTGATGATCTTCACGGGGCCCCGTTGGGCCGTGGGCTGCGGCGCCTTCTTCGGAGCCGACTCGGCGGGGCCGTCGACCCGCCCGGACCAGGAGCTGGTCTCGGCGGCCGCCGGGGAGGCCGGCAGCAGGGTTGCGGCCATCAGCGCGGCGATCCCGGTGAGCCTCAGTCTGTCGCGCACGGGTTTGTCCTCAGCCGGCGGAGGCGGGCACGCCGAGTGCCGCGGCGATGCCGGTCACGAGCTCGCGCGTTGCCGCGGGCGTGGCTCCGACAGGCAACCTGATGGCAATGAAGTCTGCGCCCGCCCGGCTCAGCGCCTCGGCTTCCTCGGGCGTCTCGACATCGAAGGCGACGCAGGGGGCCTCGAAGATCTCCGCCCACCAGGTGATGAGCTCGTCACGCCGCGCCCGCGCCTTGTCGCGGTCGTTGAGGTGGGGCGGTGCGCCGAAAGCCAGATAATCGGCGCCGTCTTCCGCCAGCGTCATGGCGTCGTGGCGCGAGATGCCGGGGTCGACCCCGACGATGCCGACCCGGCCGAGGATGCTCCTGGCCTCGGCATAAGCATCGGCCAATTTCTTGGTGGCGCTCAGATGCACGCCGTCGGCGCGCAGTGTGCGCGCAAGCTGGGCGTCGTCGGCGATGAGGGCCGCCACGTTCTTTTCCTGCGCCGCCTCGATGAGGGGGCGCGCCGTCGCCGCGTCGAGCGTGCCGCCGGCCGGGGGCAGGATCAGCATGGAGGCAAACTCGGCCGCCGACAGTGCCGTCGTAAGCCGGTCGAGGGCGGCTTCACCGCCCTCGACGACCGCGTAAAGCTGGGTCGCTGTCTCAGCTTGCGCCACACCCATCCCTTCGCGGCCGATCCGTTGTCCCCCTGCCGCAGGCTATCAGGCGCCATTGGGGCGAAAAAGCGACTGCTTGTCATCCCGGAATTCGCACGGCAATACTCGGGACGACAGGTGGCCGATTACGCCGCCTTCTCCTGCTGCTCGGTCCATTTGCCGAGGGTGGCTGCGCCGTTCATCTTGGCGCGGTGGGCGAAGGCGCGTTGGCCCGCCGCCACGTTCTCCGATTTACCGCCCCAGGCCTTCAGCGGA
>VBAB01000182.1 GCA_005888525.1 Alphaproteobacteria bacterium | reverse complement strand
GTCCTTGCCTCGGATCGTGCCGAGGCCGGTCGCACTGTCGAAGCTCTCGATAACGCCACGCATCTGCAGAACTCCCGGTGAAGATGGTTGCGTACGTTTTGGAGGCGGTGACATTCTGGACCTTTGAGGTCGCGGAAATTGGGCGAGCGGCTCGCAGAGTGCTAAGCTCGCCCTGGGATGGAAACGACAACAAGGCGGTCATGGCGGACGTATCGAC
>VBAB01000181.1 GCA_005888525.1 Alphaproteobacteria bacterium | reverse complement strand
ATATCCCGGTGCACGTCACGCTCATTGCCGTGCCGACCCCACCGGAGGTGGCTGCGGCCTATGGCCTCGCGCCCGTGTCCGTCAGCGCCGTGCCCCGCGCCGTCGATTACGAGCCTTGGCTGCAGCAGCAGCCGGCTTATTCCGGCGAGATGCTGATGCCCTCGCTGACCATGTTCTACACCTCCGGCACGACAGGCCATCCCAAGGGCGTGCGCCGGCCGGCGCCGACGCCGCAGCAGATGGTGGCGATCGAGCGCATGCGCCGCGACATCTTCGGCATCGTGCCCGGCATCCGCTCGGTCGTGCCGGGGCCGCTCTATCATTCCGCGCCGAACGCATTTGCCATGCGCGCCGGCCGCGTGGGCGAAGTGATGGTGCTGATGCCGCGCTTCGATCCCGTTGCGCTGCTGGAGCTGATCGAGCGCGAGCGCCTCGACACCATGTTCATGGTGCCGACCATGTTCATCCGGCTGCTGAAGCTGCCCGAGGATGTGCGACGGAGGTACGATTTATCGTCGCTGCGCTTCGTCATCCACGCCGCGGCGCCGTGCCCCCACGAGGTGAAGCGCGCCATGATCGACTGGTGGGGGCCGGTGATCAGCGAGTTCTACGGCTCAACGGAGTCGAGCGCGGTGACGCTGGCTTCCAGCGCCGACACACTCGCCAAGCCGGGTACGGTGGGGAGGGCCGTGGAGGGCGCAGAGCTACGCATCCTCGACGACGATGGGCGTATTTTGCCGGCCGGTGAGGTCGGCGAGATCTTCACGCGTTTCACCGAGCTGCCCGACTTCACCTATCACAACAGGCCGGACGAGCGCGCGAAGATCGATCGCGAGAGCTTCATCACCTCGGGCGACGTCGGTTATCTGGACGCGGACGGCTATCTCTTCCTGTGCGACCGCAAGCGCGACATGGTGATCTCCGGCGGGGTCAACATCTATCCGGCCGAGATCGAGGCGGTGCTGCACGCCATGCCGGGGGTGAAGGACTGCGCCGTGTTCGGCATCCCCGACGCGGAGTTTGGCGAGAAGCTGATGGCGGTAGTGGAGCCGGCAGACGGCGGCGGCATCTCGGCGGAGGACGTGCGCGCCCACCTGCGCGCCCATCTCGCCGACTACAAGGTGCCGCGCGCCATTGAGATCGGCCGCGACCTGCCGCGCGAGGACAGCGGCAAGATCTTCAAGCGCCGCCTGCGCGACCCCTATTGGCACATGGCTGGCCGACGAATCTGATGCGCTGTGCACGTCTCCCTCTCCCCGTGAAAAACCGGGGAGAAAGAGAGAAGACCCGCTATCGCACCTTGTAGAGCGTGTGCTTGCGGTTGCGGGTGTGGGGGCGCACCAGGGGCGGCCAGCGGCCAGCCTCCGCGGCCTCTTTCCACGCCGGGCTGAGGAGCACCTGCGGGCTGTCGATCTCGTACATGGCCGTGTAGCGCGGACCGTCGTGCGCCTTCTTCTCTTCCTTCCCGCCGATGCTCTGGGTAAAGGGCTCGCCCGCCATGCGCGTGGCCGCTCTCACGCCCGGAACCTTGAGGATGTTGGGCACGTGCTCGGTGTCGTAGACCTCGTTGAAAAGCGCCTCCTTGTCCGGCTCCACGTCCATGCTCACCACATACAGGTATTTCGAGCTGATCGGCATGATGGTTTCCTCCTTGGCTGGGCGGCGAGTGTCCATAATGTCCGCCCAAGCGCGATCCGGCGCAATGGCCTGCATGGGGGCCTCTGCTATGCTGCGGCGCAGTTGAAAATCCCGAGGGCCGGCTCATGACGAAGAACCTTTCGCCCGAGACCGTCGCCGCACAGGCGGGCGGAGCCATGGACGAGGAGACGGGCGGCATCGTGCCGCCGCTGCACGTCACCACCACCTTCCTGCGCGACCCCGACAACCAGTACCGCAGGGGCTACAGCTATGGCCGCGCCGACAATGCCACCGTACGGCAGGTCGAGAACGTCATGACGCAGCTCGAGGGCGGCGCGGTCAGCCTAGTGCTGGCCTCCGGCATGGCTGCGGCCACGACTGCCTTCCTGGCGCTGGGACGACCGGCGCACGTGGTTGCGCCTAACGTCATGTACTGGGGCCTGCGCAAGTGGCTGCTGGAGGACGCGCCGGGGCTCGGCATCGAGGCGACTTTCGTCGACGCTAGCGATACGGCCGCCATCCGTGCCGCCGTGCGGCCGGGACGCACTAGTCTCGTCTGGGTCGAGACGCCGGCCAACCCGCTGTGGACCATCACCGACATCGAGGAGGCCGCTCGCATCGCCCATGACGCCGGCGCGCTGCTCGCGGTCGATGCCACCGTGCCGACGCCGGTGCTGATGAACCCGCTCGCGTTGGGTGCCGACATCGTCATGCACTCGGCGACGAAATATCTGAACGGGCACTCGGACGTGGTGGCCGGCGCTCTCGTGTTCGCGCGCAAGGACGCGCACTTCGAGCGCGCCGTGCGCACGCGCGGCACGCTGGGCGCCATCCTGGGACCGTTCGAGGCGGCACTGCTGCTGCGAGGCCTGCGCACGCTGCACGTGCGCGTGCGGCATCAGTGCGCGTCCGCGCTCGCTATTGCGCGGCACTTCGCCCGGCATCCTCGCGTGGAGGCGGTGCTCTATCCGGGCCTCGAGACGCACCCCGGGCATGCAATCGCCGCGCGGCAAATGCGGGGCGGCTTCGGGGGCATGCTGTCGGTGCGCGTGAAGGGTGGAGAGTCCGCGGCCATCGCCACCGCCGCCAACGTGAAGCTGTGGAAGCGGGCCACCTCGCTCGGCGGCATCGAGAGCCTGGTCGAGCACCGCGCCAGCATCGAAGGCCCCGGCACCCCCTGCCCGCCCGACCTGTTGCGGCTGTCGGTCGGGCTGGAGAGCACCGACGACCTGATCGGCGATCTCGAGCAGGCGATTGGTGCCGGTTGAGCCTCGTTACTTGTAGGGTGGGTCAAGCGAAGCGTAGACCCGCCTGGCCGGCCCGACGACAGCGAAAAGCTGCGTTCTATCGCAAATGCGAACCGCCGCCCGTCGAGAACATGTGTCTTAACACGGCCACGGGCGCATGCTCTTTAGCCGATAACCGACGCCACAATCGAGGGAGGCCTGCATGGTTGCCGCAGAAGCAAGAGAGGGGCGCGCTGCTGCACGCGCGCGCGTTGCTCATCCCGAGGAATACTTCAGCATCTTGATGGCGCTTGGCGGAACGGTCGCTTCGCTGGGCTTCTTTTGGCTGGCGCCGACCTTTCAGCCCGACAGTCACATCGCCTGGGCGCTGCCTGGTTGGATCGCAGGGGCTTATCTTTTCATGCAGATACTATTTCTGCTCGTGTCCGCGACGCAGGTCAGAGCATTGGGCGTTTTCGACTCCATCATTGCCATCGTGCCGATTGTCGCCGGACTTGTGATGGTCGTCGAATGGCTCCTCGGCCACCTGCCGCTCTCCCTGTTTCAATTGAACTGCCTTGGGTTGCTGTGCTACCAGCCTGGGGGAGTTCTTGCTCACGGTGTGGATTCGCTTCGTGCTCAATCGACGGATGATCGCGATCGACGCCAACTGATTGGCGGTTGCGCCGGTGTGCTAGCGGCCGCCGGCTGGCACGCGGACAGTCACCTCGAGGCCGTGGCTGCGCGGGCTCGTGAAGTACGCGCGCACGCCCCTGCCAGCAAAGAGAGGCCGTGCCTACCACGCCTCCTGCGCCCAATTGCTTGACATCTCGCGCGTCGTTGTCTATGTGAAGCACGGCTGCTGGCACTCGACCTCTGGAAGTGCTAACAACCGCCCACCTCACCCCTTCCGTAGGGCCATGCAACTTCTAATCCCTTGTAATTAGGAGAACTTTCGTCCCATGAAGTTCCGTCCTCTGCATGATCGCGTGGTCGTGCGCCGTGTCGACAGCGAGACCAAAACGGCCGGCGGTATCATTATCCCCGACACGGCTGCCGAGAAGCCCCAGCAGGGCGAGATCATCGCCGTCGGCCCCGGTGCCCGCGACGAGAGCGGCAAGGTCGTCCCCCTCGATCTGAAGCCCAAGGACAAGGTGCTGTTCGGCAAATGGTCGGGCACCGAGGTCAAGATCGACGGGCAGGAGCTGCTCATCATGAAGGAAAGCGACATCATGGGGGTGATCGAGAAGTAGTTCACCCCACCACGAGCGATCTGGGGAGCGCGCGGGGCTCCCATGAGGTCGCCCACATCTTGTCGAACCCGCGATCGCAAAAGGCCACTTCTCGAGTTTCAGGAGCTTACGCAACATGGCTGCCAAAGACGTCAAGTTTTCCGGCGATGCCCGCGAGCGCATGCTGCGCGGCGTCGACATTCTCGCCAACGCCGTCAAGGTCACGCTCGGCCCCAAGGGCCGCAATGTCGTGATCGAGAAATCCTTCGGAGCACCACGCACGACCAAGGACGGCGTGACGGTGGCCAAGGAGATCGAGCTCGAGGACAAGTTCGAGAACATGGGCGCGCAGATGGTGCGCGAGGCCGCCCAGAAGACCAACGACGTGGCCGGCGACGGCACCACCACGGCATGCGTGCTTGCCCAGGCCATCGTGCGCGAGGGCATGAAGTCGGTCGCCGCCGGCATGAACCCGATGGACCTGAAGCGCGGCATCGAGAAGGCCGTGGCCCAGGTGGTCGAGGAGATCAAGAGGAAGTCCAAGAAGGTCAAGGACTCCGCCGAGGTCGCCCAGGTGGGCACCGTGGCCGCCAACGGCGAGAAGTCGATCGGTGACATGATCGCCAAGGCCATGCAGAGGGTCGGCAACGAGGGCGTGATCACGGTGGAGGAGGCCAAGAGCCTCGAGAGCGAGCTCGACGTCGTGGAGGGCATGCAGTTCGACCGCGGCTACCTCTCGCCCTACTTCATCACCAACGCCGACAAGATGATCGCCGAGCTGGAGGAGCCCTACATTCTCAT
>VBAB01000180.1 GCA_005888525.1 Alphaproteobacteria bacterium | reverse complement strand
GCGCGCCGCCACGTTCACGGTATCCCCGAAAACATCGGCGGCGTGCGAGATCACGGGCCCGCTGTGGAAGCCGACGCGCACCGCCAGCGATTTGATGCCCATATCCTCATGCGCGACCGCATGCTTGATCGACCGCTGCATGTCCAACGCGGCATGCGCCGCATCGCGCGCCGTCGTGAAGGTGCACATCACCTCATCGCCGATGGTCTTGATGATGGTGCCCAGGTGTCGGCTTGCGGCCTGGGAAAGTATCGCCAGGGTCTTGGCAATGATGGCCTGCGCGCGCGCATTTCCGAGCGTCTCGTAGAGCTGCGTGCTGCCGCATACATCGACGAACAGGATGGTGCACGGCAGACCGGTGCGC
>VBAB01000179.1 GCA_005888525.1 Alphaproteobacteria bacterium | reverse complement strand
GCTTCCGCGGCCGTCCAGTCAACGGGCAGAGCCTGGCACGGCCGCCGATCGGATGCAATCGCGGTCGCCCGCAGGGCGCGAAAGTGCAAGCCCGCTCGCCCCGCCAGCCGCCTCATCCAGCGGCCGCTTGAGCCGGCTCGCGCGATCCGGTAACCCTCGCTCCACGAACCATGAACCGGATCGGTCTTCGGGCATGACGGCTCCCGTATTCCATCTCATCATTCCCGGTCTTCCCAAATCCGCCAACGTGTTCATTCAGCGCACGATGCAGCTGACGCTCGGGTGCACCTTCGTGCGCTTCGTCAGCTCTGAACCTTCGAGAAATATCCTGCCTGACAAATTCGATGAGTTCTTCGCGTTGCACCGCGCAGTGGGTGGCGAGCATTTCCCGCCCAACGAGCACAATCTGCGGCTGCTCGCGGCTCACGACGTCCGTAAGATTGCCGTTCTCGTCCGCGACCCCCGCGATGCCGTGATCTCCTGGTGGCGCCACCTGGAGCGCTCCGACATCAAGGCGGGGCATAGATCGGAGCCTTCTTACTTCTATGACCTGAGCCCGGAGGAGAAACTGCGCGATCTGATCGTCCGCCGCTTGCCCGATTATCAAACTCGGGTCGCCACCTGGCTCGATGTCGCCGACACGTCGCCTACGCTGGAGTGCTACATCAATCGCTTTGAGACTTTCGCGGCCGACCAGCGCGGCGCGCTGCGCACGATGCTTGCTTTTTTTGGCCATGATATCGATCCCGTCCTTCCCGATATCGACGATGCGAGAGATGCCGGCATCGACCCGAAGACGCATTTCCGACGGGGTCGGGTCGGATCCTATCGCGACGAGGCGCCGCCTGAATTGGTCCGACTTTTCGATGAGCGGCTCGACCGCGGCCTCGCCGTTCGCATGGGATGGACTTAGCGCGTAGAACCTTTATCGGCCGCGCTCAGGCCGCCGGCCGACCCTTTGCCCTGTCGTAGGCGATAACGATTGCGCTTGCGCGCGCGGCAATCTCGGCAAGCTTCGCGCCGGGCTTGTACAGGTAGCTGCCGATCCCGAAGCCGGTGCAGCCAGCCGCGAGAAACTCCGCGAAGTTCTCAGGCGTAGCGCCGCCCACGGCATAGAGAGGCATCTCCGGAGGCAGCACGGCCTTGATGGCCTTGATGCCCTTGGCCCCCAGGACCTCGGCGGGAAACAATTTCAGGGCATGCGCGCCGGCCCTGATGGCGCGGAACGCCTCGGTCGGCGAGAACACGCCGGGATACGACCGCAAACCGCACCCGAGCGTCCGCGCGATGACGGCGTCGTTGCAATCCGGCGAGACGACGAACGTGCCGCCCGCCGCAGCGACAGCGTCGACCTCCTCGGCGCTGAGAACCGTGCCCGCTCCGACCGATGCCTTGCCCTGCAGCGCCCTCGCGGCAGCGCGGATCGAGTCGATCGGGCGGGGCGAGTTGAGCGGCACCTCGATCATCGTGATGCCCGACTGCACAAGCGTCTCGCAGACGGCAATCGTCTCCTCCGGCGTGATGCCGCGCAGGATGGCGATGATATGCCGACGGTCCGTGCTCATGGGTCAGCCCTGTTGCCTTGCAGCTTTCAGTCCCGCAAGGGTCGCTTCGGCCCCGTCGACGATCCGGGCCTTGCCGCCAGCCACGCCCAAGCCCTTGGCATAAAGATCGCCGAGCCCGGCATCGCCGACAACGGCGATCTCACCTTCCCCGATCCAATCGCGCTGCGCGCCGATTTCCGAGCCGATGAGCAGGCCCGAGAGAAAGCCCGCGCACCAATCGGGCGTGCGGCCCGACAGCAGGGAGCCCGCACGCACTTTGAAGAGCGCCACCGGCAGTTTTTGCGGCGCCCCGATGCCGGCGGCAAGCCCGGCGCTGAACCCTTCGTCGCGATTTGGACCCTGCATTTGCCCGCCGAGGGAATGCCGCAGGACCGAATGGGTGCGCAAGACCTCGAACAGCTCTCCGGTCATCGCCGTTGCAAAGCGTTGCACGCGGCGGCCGGCCAGTTGCACCCATTTCGAATGCGTGCCCGGCATGCAGACGACACCGCTGAAGCCGGGCCAGAGCGTCCCGAGCCCGAGAAGCTGCGTTTCCTCCCCGCGCATCACGTCCTCGGCCCCCACGAGCCTCTGGCACATGCCGGGAAGGATGCGCGGAGACAAGCGCGCCTCGGGCATCGCAGGGGCCACGGCCCCGGCGGCAAGAGCGCCGAGATCGGCCGGTGTCTCCAGATAGGGTGCCTCCATCCAACCCTGCCTCGCGCCCGCCATGCCGCAGATGAGCACGTCGATCCGTGGGCCAGTCGGCGCGAAATCGCCGGCGAGAAGGCCGCCCAAAACGCGAGGATAGGCATCGGGCGTCAACCTGCTCATGCCCTGATCGGACATGCGGGAGAACACCACGTCTCCGCCCGGGCCAATCCCCCACGCACGCAGATTGGATGTGCCCCAATCGACGGCGACCCAATCGGCCTCGGTGGTCACTCGGCCCTCACCGGCGAAATTGAAGAGCGTCTACCGGGCGTCGGTCCAGCTCTCCGAGAACGCCAGCGCGCTGGTGCTGAACGGCCTGCCTTCCCGCTCCCGTTTCCATGGCTTGCCCGCGGCCTGGATGCCGTTGCGCGACAGGCGCGCCCCAAGGGCAGGCACGAGCACCGTGCACACGCCATATGGGCGGCCCGGCACCGCCTTGGGCTGCGTGTGAATGAGCAGCGGATCGCCGATGTCGTACCAGGTCAGGGTGACTTCCTCGCCGCGCGCCACGGCCCGCTCGGTCCAGAAATAGCGCGGATCGCCGGACTTGCTGAATTCGGCGTCGGTCACGGGGATCGTCGTGTCCAACAGCTCCGCATTGAGCATGCCCTGGACTGTGGTCTGCAGCCAGCGCGCCATGGCGATGTTGTCGGACCAGATGCGCCAGCGCTTCTCGGTCAGCTCGCTCTTGAGATAGAGCACGTGCCCCGGTCCGGCAGGCGAGAAGATGATGCGCCAGAAGCTGGCATTGGTCGTGTAGTCGTCGCTGTCGGTGGGGCTGAGCCTGATGAAGGGGTTCTCGCCCGTTACGATCACGACGTTGGGGTCTGCAGTGCTCATCGGTCCGGCCTCCATCCAATTCCCGCAGAGGTTGGCATCCGGCGCCGATCAGGGCAACCGCAACGCCGTGCAACAAGCCGGCGCAGCAATTGCCGCATGGACTTGCTCCGTTGGCACCCGATCAGATCTGCTTTAGATTTTCGCATATAACATATGTATTTCAATGTGTTAATTTTCGCATATTAGTCCTTTGGCGTACGACCAGTTGCGCAAAGACATCGCGCGATACGGCCGCGTAGCGTCACGCACGGGTTCTCGACTCGCGCAGGCTTGCGAGAACGCCCTGTTCCGACCGCGGAACAAACGAACGGACTTTGGGGAGGCGCATATGGCAACTATGGCAGCGACCGCGGAACGCGACCGAAGCATGACGAGCGAGGAACGCTTCGTCATCTTTGCATCGTCGCTCGGCACCGTGTTCGAATGGTACGATTTCTACCTGTACGCGATCCTCGCACCATTCTTCGCTTCGCTGTTCTTCCCGCCGGGGAACGAGACCGCAGCCCTGCTCTCGGCATTCGCTACCTACGCGGCAGGCTTCCTGGTGCGCCCGTTCG
>VBAB01000048.1 GCA_005888525.1 Alphaproteobacteria bacterium | reverse complement strand
GAACTCGATGCCGATCAAGGTCACCACCGGCAGCAGCGCATTCTTCAGCGCGTGGCGGTTGACGATCAGCTTTTGGATCAATCCCTTCGCGCGGGCAGTGCGGATGTAATCCTCCTGCATCACTTCCAGCATCGCCGATCGCGTCATGCGCATGCTGACCGCGGCATAGCGGTATCCGACCGTGACAGCCGGCAGGAAGGCCATACTCAGATTGGCGACCGGATCCCGCCAGATCGGCACATATTCGATCGGCGGCATCCACGGCTTGCCGAACACCGCGCTAGTAACATTCAAAACCACCAACACCGACATGATCCCCAGCCAAAACGATGGCGTGGCAATGCCGCCAACGGCGAAAACGCGGACCAAGACGTCGATCCAGGTGTTCTGCTTGAGCGCAGACAGTGCGCCGAGCGGGATCGCGATGGCGATGGCGATGACAGTAGCGAGGATGGCGATCTCCAATGAGATCGGCAGTCGCGCCCAGATTTCGGCCGTGACCGCATTGCCAGACCACATCGACGTGCCGAAATCCAGCCGCAGGATTCCCCAGACGAAATCGACGAACTGGATAACGACCGGCCGATCCATGCC
This sequence comes from Alphaproteobacteria bacterium, assembly GCA_005888525.1. GTDB lineage: Bacteria > Pseudomonadota > Alphaproteobacteria > Rhizobiales > Hyphomicrobiaceae > AWTP1-13. The sequence continues at coordinate 2,719 of VBAB01000048.1, read as the reverse complement.
GAGCTCGGCATGGCACAGTGCGATGGCCTTGGGGTCGAGCGTATTGCCACCCGATCCCAGGCGCACGACGCAGACGTCGCCTGGGATCAGCCGCATCAGCACGAATACCAGCGCGGCCGCTCCCAGCAAGGTCGGGATCACCAGCAGCACGCGCTTGATGATGTAGCGATACATTACTTGTCCAGCCAGATATTCGCCAGGTCCTGGTTCAGGTAGTGGCTGGGCGAGATCTTCCAGCCTTTCACGTAGGACCGCATTGGAACGACGCGGTACCAGTAGGTCACCGCCAACTGATGCGCCTGCTGGTTGATGCGCGTATCGAATTGCCGCATCAGCATGCGGGCCTTGGTGGTGTCGGTCTCCTTCAGCATCCGATTGTAGATATCGATCATCTCCGGATCGGAGAAATAGCCGTAATTCTCGCGCTGGACCTCATGCGGCAACCAGCGGCCGACGTCGGCGATCGGATTGACGACGTTCTGGCAATTGGCCTCCAACGCCACAGTGAAGTCGCCGCTGCGCATGGATTCCAGCCACGGGCCCGTGGGAAGCACTTTTTGGGTCGCCTTGAGGCCGATCTTGCTCCATTCATCGACCAGCCAGGTACCGACGATCTTGTAGGGCTGGTCGACATTGCGATTGAGAATCTCGAACGCGAGGTTCTCCTGTCCCGCCTCCTTCAGCAGGCGTCGCGCCTCGGCACGCGATTTCTCGATATCGGGCCAGTAGCCGATCATCTGCTGCAGCTCTTCCTTGGTCGCAGCCAATGGCGAGCCGGGGAAGACGATGCTGCCGACCGTCTTGATGATGGCGATCTTCGACAGCGCCTGCGCGCCCTTCCATTGGTCGATAGCCAGGAACAGGGCCTTGCGCACGCGCACATCGTCGAACGGCTTCTTCTGGTGGTTGGGCGTCACCACGTTGCCGCAGTTCCAGTCGCTCTCCTGCACTGTGATCTTGTCGCCGAGCTCCTTCACCAACTGGTCCCGCGCAGACGGCGGCAACGACCGGAATTCCAGAGCGGCGCGGTCGGCCCGGATCGCATCCGTGCGCACCGATTGCTTGGGTGCGAAGATCGCCACGAATCCATCGAGGTAGGGCTGGCTCGCATGATAGTAGTCGGGGTTGCGTTCGCCCTTGATGGATTGGCCAATCTGTAATTCGACAAGCTTGAATGGGCCGGACCCCATGATGTTCTTCTCGTACCAGTGCATGTCCCGGTCGAGGATCTTTTTCGAATAGATGTAGCCGTAGGGGTCGGCCAGCGCCGGCAGGAACGTAAGGGTCGCAAATTTCAGCTTGAACACCACCGTCTCGTCGTCCGGCGCCGTGATGGTATCGACCATCACGAAGTTGTTTTCGCGCGCACTGGCGACGCCCGGCGTCGGATGGACGATCTTGTTCCAACTGGCTGCGACGTCCTGCGCCGTCAGGGGCGAGCCGTCGTGAAACTTCACGCCCTTGCGGATCTTGAACGTGTAGGTCAGGCCGTTATCCGTTGGGTTCGGCATCTCGGTGCACAGATCGCACCGGAAGTCGGTGGTCGAGGACGGGTTGTCCGGATTGACACGGATCAGCACGCTGTAGAACGGCGCCGTCGCGTGCACTACGGCGTAGGTAGTCTCCCGGTGTCCATCCAGACTGGGCCCACCGTCAGCAGGGATCATGTACGTCAAGACGCCGCCGGGCTTCGGCGCCTCTGCCGTGGCGGCCGTCACGCCGCAGGCAAGGACGGCGGCCAACACCGACTGCAGTCCCAATTGAGATGTTGCCCTCGGCCGCGAACGCCGTAACACGGTGGCGAAACTGATCACCAGGGACTTGTACGTTCCATTGTCCTCGCAAGGCATCGTTTCCTCCTCCTCGTGTGCGATGCAGCTCTTGGGCTGTCTTGGTGTTGCTCTTCCTGCGGAGCCTCGCCGCGTTCCGTCCAGAGACATGGTCGTCGCCGCCTGCAGGACCTGCTCGCGCAGGCGCGCTGCGGGCTCGAGAAAATGCGCTACTTCAGGCGGGCAATGACTGCCCCGCGCTGGCGACCCGGTTTGGAGCACCGCCGGAGCAGGCCCTAGGACAGGTTTTGGATTGGCAGCCGCCGTTGTTGGCGGGAGGGTCTACGAACTGCGCGAGAACCAGGCTGCGCCCGGCGTGAGCAATCCTCATGACGTTTCCCCTTCGAGCGCGCGTAGAAATGCCTCGACTTGTGCCCTTCTAGCGGATCGGCGCCGGGGCGGCATTCGACGCGCAATTACTGACGTTCTCGACTCGGGCAAGGCGGCCACAATTGCGAGCCCCCCGCCATTGGATAGGAATTTAGCAAACTGGCTGCCTGAAGCCCAGCGGCGAAATTGGCGGATATCCTATCGGCCCCAGGGAGAAGGGTTACTTCATAGCAGAGCAGTCGAGACGTTTATAGAGAGTGTGATGCACGCGATTGCATGTCGGGCATCGGCTCTGACCGTTGTGTCTACTTGTCCAACCACAGATCGTCGAACCTCCAGTTATTGTAGAGGCTGTTGTGGTGCAGGACGAAGTTCTTGACATGGGGATGCCAACACAGCCCGGTGATGCCCTGATAGATGATCGGCCGGGCGACATCCTCGGCTAGTTTTTTCTCAACCTCCCACACCAGCTTCTTGCGCGTCGCGTGATCGGTCTCCTGGGACTGCCGATGGATCATCATGTCGACATCCGCGTTGCAGTATTTGCTGTAATTGCGCTC
>VBAB01000047.1 GCA_005888525.1 Alphaproteobacteria bacterium | reverse complement strand
ACGGGGTTGGCGTTTGTCAGTCCGCGTAGGACGGATCGAGGCGATCGAGCCGGCGCCGGAGCGCCGGCCATTCGAGCAGGCCGTATCCGGTCTGGCCTTTCTGGGCGCCCGATTGCACGTGCGGATTGGTGCTTCCCTCGTTGTCGAGGGTGATCTCCATCCCCGAAAGAGCGTCCGACGTGCCTTCCACGACGTCCTTGGACGGCACATGCAGCGGCCGATTGCAGGACAGGATGTCGATCTGGATCTTGCAGGCCTGCTCGAGCCAGTAGATCAGATTGAAGGCCTGCGGAATGGACGGCGCGCATACGAGCAGGCCATGGTTGCGCAGGATCATCGCATTCTTGTCGCCGAGGTCGGCAACGAGCCGCTCGCGCTCGCCCCGGTTGAACGCCGGTCCCTCATACTCGTGATAGGCCACGTGGCCGGCAAAGCGCATGGCCGTCTGCGACAAGGGCATCAGGCCCTCCGCCAGCGCGCTCACGGCCGTGCCGGCGCGCGTGTGCGTGTGGATGACGCATTCGGCATCGTGCCGGACGCTGTGCACGGCGCTGTGGATCACATAGCCGGCCGCGTTGACCGAATAGTCGTGGTCGGGCTGCAGGATCGTGTTGCCCTCGAGATCGATCTTGATGAGGCTCGAGGCCGTGATCTCGTCGTAGAGCATGCCATAGGGATTGATGAGGACGTGGTCGTCCGCTCCCGGCACGCGCGCGGTGATGTGGTTGTAGACCAGGTCCGTCATGCCGTAGAGGGCGACCAGGCGGTAGCAGGCGGCAAGGTCCACGCGCCGGGCCCATTCCTCGGCGGACACCTTTTCACGTAGCGAACGGCTGTTGAGTGGCAGCACGCGAGCCATGGGGCACCTCACGACGATCTCACTCTATGGCAAATCGTCGATCAGAAGCGCAGGCAGGTCAAGCCTCGGATGCCGCGGCGCGAACCAGTAGAGGGCCCTCGGTCCCCGCGGGCAGCCGTCGCTGCTGCCGGCGCCGATCGCGAGGGAGCCAGCACATCGTCCCGTCAGCGCGGCAACTGTTTCGGCAAGACGATGGTGCCTTTGAGCTCCTGCTGCTGCTCGATCTGCAGCATCAACCTCCGGCGCGCGTTGTTGTAGCTCAGCTCGGTCATCGCCGCTTCTTTGTAGGCCTTTTCGAAGCCGGCCAGGGGAACCGGGAATGCGACCGGCGCGCCGTCCGGGTTGAAGGCAAGTATCACCAGCCCACCCCCGGTCATCAATTCCTCGATCAGCTGCGGCGTCGCCTCGAGCTCGCCGTCGCAACCGGCGGGGGTGCACTGCGTATAGACCAGCGGCAGCGGCTTGAGTTTTGCCTCGTCGGCCTTGCTGATTTGCCCGCCTTTCTGCGATTTCTCCCAGATGTCCTTGGGAAAGACGGTGGCGCGCAGGCCCGATCGCAGGTTCATCTCGAGCGGTACCGTGACCATGAGATATTGTTTGGGATCACCGGCGACCTGCCGGATGGCTGCGGAAGACCGCATCTTCCCCGAGTTGCGGTAGATCGTCTCGTTCTTCGTGAGGCAGAAATTCAGATCCTGGCTCTCTACCTTGCCATCCTTGTCCTTGGTGGAGGCAGTATAATTCCTGCATAGTTTTGCCCAGCCGATGGGGGCGATTTCCGCTTGCTGGTCGGCTTGCGCAGCTGGCGCCTTCCTTGGCGCGGGCTGTTGGGCGGCTGCGGCACCCGCCAGCCATGCGGCGCCGAGCAGCCCAGCGCAGCCAATGCGACCAGCCATGATGCGAAGGCTGTAATTCATGTCGTGATGGACCTCTCCCCAGCTAGTCTTTCACGCGGGCTCGATCTGGGATGCTCGACCCCCCCTACGGGCTGTCCAGTAAGGGCGGAATTGCGGCGATCGCGTGACTTTGCAGTCCGCACTTCGGGCGAAGACGGCTGGCATTTCAAGACTGATTAGAGCCACCGCGGTATGGCCCCAATATTGGCCTCTGCTAGGCTGGAGCCCATGTAATAGGACGCGGCGAGCGCAGCCACGATCCCGGCGCTTACCCAGAATATGGGCCCGCCGCGCGGGCTATCTCTTCGCATCTTGGGAGTCTCGCAATGAAGATACACGACGTACTCGCGGACAAGGGACGGCAGGTCGTCACCGTATGGCCGGAGAAGCAGCTCGGCGACATCCCTCGGCTATTCGACGAGCGCAATATTGCCTCCGTCGTGGTGGTCGACCATGCAGGGAATCCCCTCGGGATCGTCACCGACCGGGACGTGCTTCGTGCCATGGCCCGGATCGGCATCACCGCCCTCGAGCGCCCCGTGTCCGAGGCGATGGAAAGTCCACCGCCGACCTGCCTGCCGGACGACACGGTGAACCAAATCCTCCGCGTCATGACCGAGAGGCGTGTACGTCACGTTGTCGTGATGCATGAGCGCAAGATGGCCGGCATCGTCAGCATCGGCGACCTGGTCAAGTTCAGGCTCAAGGATGCCGAGCTCGAAAACCAGGTATTGCGCGACCTGGCTCTGAGACGAATGGCCGTCGAGTAGACCTGGGAATGTCATGAACGAGGATGAAGCCGAGGCCGTCCGCTCTCTGCTTGATCCGTTGCTGCGGGCGCTGGAGACGCTCCTGTTCGTCTCGCGCAATCTGCATCCTCCCGACTTCGAGGAGCTCATGGCGAGCGTCGGGACGCCTGACGAGGAGCTGAAATCCGCCCTGGCTCGGCAGTTGCAATGGCCGCAGCGTCCGCCGGACATTGGCACCCTGTTGGGTGCGGCGTGCGATGCGGCACTCGGGGCCTTTGCCGGCCTTCGCAAGACCTTGCAGCAAAGCGGTGATGTTCGTGACGTGTACCGCGCCCTGCGGCTCTTGCCGAAGGGGCTGGAGGCGCTCTACCCGCTTGCCGCCATCCTCCCACCGGTAAACCGGTTCTTTCTCGATCCGTCGCTGCGGTCGGACGACGCGGTCCAAGCGCGTTTCCTCGGCGCTCCCGCCCAGAACGACACCGGCGTCATGCAGTTCGGCGAAAAGGAAAGGGGCGGGTTCTGGCTCTATGTTCCGG
>VBAB01000046.1 GCA_005888525.1 Alphaproteobacteria bacterium | reverse complement strand
AGGCTGACGACTCAATTTCATTCGACTTCCGAGCATCCTAGCCATCGCCCGCTCGCTGGGGTGTTTCCTCCGCAACAGGTCTCCGAGGATCGACATCCTCAGAGGCGAAAACGCGGCGGAGTAGGATTTGTGCCACAATTTGCGCATGTGCAGCAAAGGAAAATTTTTCCAAACGACTCTAAGAAGGCTTCTACAAGAGTAACCTTGCCTGATCGCGTGACCCTATCAAATTGTAATATTTTTTCAAGGCCGCGGGATGACCCTTGTTCGGAAAGGATGGAGGGTTCTACCGCCCTCTTGGCCATGAAAGTTATCCCGCGCTCCCAACGCCCACGAGGCTTTACGCCGCCGTGGTGATACTGCCAGGATTCCTTGCAGTGCCACATTTGCCGCTCCGGCGAGACGATCTCAGAGGGGATGGTGGCGCCTGTTGCGGAGCGCTGAGAGTGCGTAGCGGTCGCCACGGCTGCAGGTCAATGTGTCGGTCATCCCCCGAATGCGGGCTCAGCAGGGGTCCAATGCTTGCGTTTGCGACAGCAACGGCTTTTGACCGTCTAGCCCCCAGTTGCGGGCCGGTCAAGCGGCGAGGGGCAGGGTGAGCTTGGCGGACAGGCCGCCGTGCTCGGAGCGGGCGAGCTCGAGCTTGCCGCTGTAGGAATGGGCCAGATCGGCGACGATGGAGTGGCCCAGCCCGGAGCCGGGCTTGGTCTCATCCAGGCGCCGGCCGCGAATGATGGGATCGGCCATCTGCTCCTCCGTCAGGCCCGGCCCGTCGTCGTCGACGCGGATCTCGAGCCAATTGCCGGCGCCGTTGCCGGCGGGCGACAGGGAGGCAGCCGCCAGAATCACCTTGGTTCGCGCCCACTTGGAGGCGTTGTCCAGGAGGTTGCCCAGCATCTCCTCCAGATCCTGGCGCTCGCCCTGGAAGCGGGCGCCCGGCGGACAGTCCATGGAGAAGGAGAGATGCTTGTCGCGATAGATCCGCTCCAGGGCACGAATTATGGACTCGCTCACGGGGCGCACCTCGGTGACACGGCCGATGACGCCGATGCGCGCCGCCATGCGCGCACGGTCGAGGTAGAGATTGACCTGCTCGGCCATGATCTGGGCCTGCTCGGCGACCTTGCGCGCGAGCGGGCTGGAATCCTCGCGGGCCTCGTTGGTGATGACGGCGAGCGGCGTCTTCAAAGCGTGCGCCAGGTTGCCGACGTGGGTGCGGGCCCGCTCGACGACATCCTGGTTGGACTTGAGGAGCGCGTTCAGCTCCTGCTGCAGCGGCTCGATCTCGTCGGGCAGGTGCACATCGAGGCGCGTCGCCTCGCCCGAGCGGACGGCAGCCAGGCCCTTCTCCACCTTCGCCAGCGGAAAGAGCCCGAAACGGATCTGGAACAAGGTGACGGCGAGGAGGCCGATGCCGGCCAGCGCCAGCGCCAGCGTCAGCCGGGTGCGGAAGTTGTACAGGCTGGTCTCTACCTCGCCCAGCGTGCCGGCGACGGCCACGGAGTAGCGCTGCGCCTTCTTGCCCTCGCCGAAGACGTAGATGGTCTCGGCGACGCGCAGCTTCTGCTCGAGCGGACCGTCGAGATTCGCCCAGCGCACCTCGCGCTCGTTGGGCTCGACGCCGTGCTCGCTAGGGAGCGGAATGGTGAGGCCGGTGAGCGAGCGGGATGTCAGCAGACGGCCGGGCTTGTCGTCCAACGGCTTGATCTGCCAGTACCAGCCCGAATGCGTGACCTCGAACAGCGGCTCGCCCACATCCTTGGGCGACCCCGGCTCGACATCCCCGTGATCGATGGTGTCGGAGAGAACGACGGTGAGGAGCACGCCGAGGCGCCGATCGAAGCTGGTCTCGACCTCCTGGCGGTACAGCGAATAGATGATGGCGCCCGCGATCGGCAGCACCAGCAGGTTCCAGGCGGCCGCGGTGGCAAAAAGCCGGAACGCCAGCGAGTTAGTTGTCATCGCCCTCCTGCGACAGCCGGTAGCCCAGGCCGCGGATGGTCTTGATCATCTCCGGCGGGATCTTCTTGCGCAGCCTGCCGATGAACACCTCGATGGTGTTGGAGTCGCGGTCGAAGTCCTGCTCGTAGAGATGCTCGACCAGCTCGGTGCGCGACACCACGCGCTCGTTGTGATGCATCAGATAGGCGAGCAGGCGGTACTCGTGCGAGGTGAGCTTGATCGGCTGGCCTCTGAGCGTGACCCTGGCGGTCTTGGTGTCGAGGCGCAAGGGCCCGCACTCGAGGTCGCTCTTGGCGTGGCCGGAGGCGCGACGCACCTGGGCACGGATGCGCGCCAGCAGCTCCTCCATGTGGAAGGGCTTGGCGACGTAGTCGTCGGCGCCGGCGTCCATGCCGGCCACCTTGTCGCTCCAGCGGTCGCGGGCGGTGAGGATGATCACCGGCATCTTGCGCTCGGCGCGGCGCCACTGCTCGAGCACGCTGATGCCGTCCATCTTCGGCAGGCCGGTGTCGAGGATGACGACGTCGTAGGGCTCCGTCTCGCCGAGGAAGTAGCCCTCCTCGCCGTCGAAGGCGGCATCGACCGCGTAGCCGGCGTCCGTCAAGGCCGAGACCAGCTGGCGATTGAGATCGCGATCATCCTCGACGACCAGGGCGCGCACGGCTCTCTCCCCTTCGGCAACCGACGGGGTCAGACCCCTCGCGCACAGGGTAGCGCAAAAAAGGCCACGCTCATGGCGAGGGGTCTGACCCCATTTTCCCGAGGAATATACAGGGGGCGGCGGCAGTTCGGCTAGGGACGTCACATGCTGAGGGTGACTTGGCGCCGCTCCAGGGGCGTGCTGGTGCGCAGGCGGCCGTAAACGGCCATGATGGTGCCGATCAGCCCGCCCGCCGCCTGCGCGAACGTCACGACGTTGTCGCCAAGCTGGTGGACCAGCTCGGCGGTGATGTTGAGGCCGAGAACCGGGCCCAAGACGGGGAGCACGGTCGACAGCGTGGTGATGATGATGCCCTGGATGGTCATCGAGTTGCCCCACCACTTGGCGTCGGGGAGAGCGGGCGTCTGGTCGGTATCGGTGGGCATGGGTTTTGGGCCTTTCGGTTGGGGAGGAACGAGGGGGGGCATGGAACGATCGATCTCGCCGGCCAGCGCCAGGGTGGTGTCGACGCGGGAGAGCCAGCCTCTGCCGAAGCGCCAGAACGTCGGCAGGGAGCGGTAGCGCCGGCGGCGGACGTCGGCATAGGCGGCAAGCGTCTCCTCGACGGGATAGCTTGCGACTGCCGCCAGCGTCAGCGGGCCGATCTCGCCGTCGATATCGGCGCCGACGGCCTGCTGCAGCATGCGCGCGGCGCCGGCGACGCCCTGGTTGACCGCAGCATCGAAATGGAAGAGCGCCAGGCCGGGCGGCAGCTCGGGGCACGCGGCGGCCTGCCAGTAGTTCTCATGATAGATGCGCCGCACGGTGGCGCGCGGGATCGCCTTGAGCTCGGCCTTCATGGCGGCGAAATTGTCGGAGGTGAGCTCGACGCCCTTGTCGCGCACGAACTCGCCGAGCGTGATGCCGAGGTTGGTGGGGCCGCCCGGATCGTAGGGATCCTCGTCGTAGCCGCCCTCCATCTCGAGCACATGGGTGAGCGCGCGCTCGAACACCGCATCAGTTGCCTGCAGCGGCGGCTTCGGCGCGGAGGGCGGCGTCGCCGCCGCGCTCGAAGGCCAGCGCACGCCGACGACGCGGGAGCGCGGGAAGGCCTGTACGGAGACGGCGTCGCCCTGGTTGCCGGCGAGCAGCACGATGTCGGACGCGGTGAGGCCGACGATGAAGCCGACGTGGCCGAGGCTGGGGTCGTCGCCGCGGCTCAAGACGGTGATGGCGCCGGTGCGGGGCTCGGCAAGCGCCTCGCCCCAGGCGAGGTAGGAGCGGGCCATGAGCGAGCGCGTCGAGCCGACGCCGGCGCGCTCCAGGCAGGCGCCGACGAAGGCC
>VBAB01000067.1:13361-14155 GCA_005888525.1 Alphaproteobacteria bacterium | reverse complement strand
CCCCTGCAGCCAGTCGGCTCAGGTTTCGACGGCGTTGAAGATCCAGCTCAGGCATTGACCGTTGTTCCGGTCGATGCCGCATGCCTTGAGAACGCGTGGCCCGCAGAGCGTGTTGTCGTACAAGACCGCGGTGCCCTTGGCGGCGAAGAACTTGTCGTCGGTCACGTCCGCCGGGGGCTCCGACAAGAACATGAAGACGGTCGCGCCCGACATGGTGACGGTCTTCAAGGCATAGAGGCGCGCGCCGTGGGCCTCGACTGGGCGACCGTCCTGTTTGCGACACTGCCCTTTGATGTCCGCAATGGTCAGCAGATCGCCGCGACGCTCCACACGCAGCAGCTCGAGGCGACCCTTGGCGGTTGGCACCGAAGGCCGCCGGAAGTCTGATAACTTAACGTCGTTCAGCATTTGGATGGAGAACGAAGGGGGGTCACCGTTCTCTCGCGGGCCGCTCGCGCACGCAACTTCGGCGAGCTTGTCGAGTGTTAATCCACATCGCTCCAGGAAAGAGACATTTTGCTTCATACTCATGGCACGTCCCCTACATTCCGCTACCTTAGGTTGATTGGTGATCCGTTATTGCGGTCTGCTTCCGACAAAAGAGCACTATGACAACGCCCGTGAATTCAGCGTGAGTCGACGCTCGCGCCCTGGAGAGCACGCGTTTCACAACGACTTCACTGGCAGCGGGTGAAGGTGGCAAGTCTTTGGGATGAGGCTTCGAAGTTCATGGCCTTGCACGGTTCTGCGTCCGGCCCACTTGTGTGGCATCGTCTGGCTGCAACCAGCGCAGC
>VBAB01000067.1:0-13340 GCA_005888525.1 Alphaproteobacteria bacterium | reverse complement strand
AGGATTTCGCCACTTTCTCGGCGATCCCGCACCCGCGGATCGTTTCACGATCGATGGCGTCGCATATGATCCCGCCGTTTCGGCCCAGAGAGCGCGCGGGCTCGAGCTGATGCGTCGGCTGGCGTTGAGGCTCGAGCGTGAGCCGCCCCCGCCGGGCGGATCGTTCGACAACCCCAATATCCCGTCGGGCTACACTTATTTCTTGCAGCTGGTCGCACACGATCTGGTGCACAGCACGGCATTTCTCTCGTTGTCGGAGGGGCGGCTCGCGACAATCGCCAACACGCGCAGCACCCCGCTGCGGCTCGAGACGATCTTTGCGGAGGGACCTGCAGCTCGCCCGGAGCTGTACGAGCGCAAGACAGAGAAGAGCCGATTCCATCCCGTACTGCGCGTTGGTCCGCTCAGGGAGGATGGCAGCTTGCCCATCGGCGGCAAGGCGAGATTACGCGATGAGAAGCTGGACATCGCCCGCGGTGTCTGCCCATTCTCGAATGCACCCCGCGCCACCGGATTGCCCGAGGCCATCATTGGCGATGCCCGCAACGACGATCATCCTTTGCTGTCGCAATTGGTCATGCTTTTTCATTACGTACACAACACCATCCTCGACAGCATCGCAGCCCAACCGACTCATCCCGCCGGCAGTCCCTTCGACGCGGATCACATCAATTTCCTCTGCGCGCGCGCGGCGACCACGCTGGTCTACCGCAACATCATCCGCCAGGATCTCCTCACAAGATTGCTGCACCCCGAAGTCAGGGCGGCCTACGAGCGCGATCCGAATCTGATACAGGACCAGGCCGTGTCCCCCGGGGAGGCGTGGAACGCACCTTTCGAGCTGACCCATTCCATGCTCAGAGCGGCCCACGGCATGATCCGGCCAAGCTACCGCTTCAACGTCAGGTCTCCCGCGGAGGAATTCACGCTGCAGAACATGCTGTTGCAGAGTTCCGACGATCAACCCGACCAGATGCCGCTGCAGCGCAAATGGGCGGTCGACTGGAGCTATTTCTTCGGTCCCGCGCCCGTCAATTTGAGCCGTCTCATCCGACCGCATTTCGACCAACACCTGAGTGCGCCGGACGTGTTTCCCGCAGAGAACGGCGACAATGTCCCTGGGCTTGCCTATCGCGACCTGCTGAGCGGCATCGACACCAGCCCGTGGTCGCTGGCAGGGCTGGTGAGAAAGCTCCGGCCGACGCATGGTCCCTTGCTGGCGCTTTCGCCGTTCTTCCCAGAACCGCCGCCCGCGGGATCGGTCGGGGGTTGGGAAACCCCACTCTCCGACTGGCTGAGCGCGGAGAGTGCATCGCGCCTTGCTGATCGGTTCACCAACCAGGACATTGCCAGCCTGTCGAAGGACCCTCCGCTCTGCGTCTTCATCGCCTTCGAGGCCCTTCGCGACCCCGCCTCGAACGGGGGGCAAAGATTCGGAGTGCTGGGCTCGATCATCCTGGCCGACGTCTTCTACGACATCCTGCGAAACGACCAGATCGTTCCGGGCACGATGAACTCGGCACTGCCGCAACAAATGGACGCGTTGTCTCGCACAGTATTTCCCGCCAGCCCCAATATCCTATCGTTCATCCCCGACATTGCGACATTCGATGACTTGCTCGATTTCATGAAGCCGCCGCGGATGCCGCAATTCCCGAGCACCTAGTGCTCAACTGCAAGCGAAAGGAAATTACCCATGTCTACGCCGAGAATCAATGTGGACAACCACCTGATGTGGGGCCGCCTCGTCAAATCCTGGGCGACGGGTCGCGACTACGTCAATCACAATGTCACCGATGCAAACCCCGTCCCGCCCGAACCCGGCCCCGGACAGCCAGTGCCGTTTCCCAAGCCCTCGTCATTCAAGGACCTGGTGCTCACGTGCAAGAACAATCACGTGGGGCTGCACTTCGTAGCAACGGCCAGCACCCCGAAGACCTTTTGTACGGGCGACGAACCCATCGGCTACGTCCTCTTGCAGGGCACATCGGATATTTCCATCCTCCGCCTGCCAGCAAAAGAGAAGGTCCATGAATCCGAAGCCGCCCTGCTCGGCGCTGGCGGTCAGGCGCCGCTGGACTACGCGCTGCCCTCGTTCTACGGCATCGCGTTCGGAACTCCGGGAATCCCGCAGCCAATGCGACAGCTGGGACCTTCGGAAAAGATGGAATTTCACGCGCAGCGGGTCGGCGAGTACACGATCAACACCTGCGCCTAGCGCGATGGACGTCTAGTTGACCGCGGTCCCGCCGGGACCGCGGTCAGCCCGCAATCCTGCGACCCGCCAAGTCACCAAACTCCGAACTCTTCCTTGTCCACAAGGCCGCCCGCTGCAGCCAAGCTCTGTTTGAGTCGTTCCCAATCGCCGTGCACCGCTATTGGAAACATGCGGAGCAGCCAACAGTAGATCATGCCGTCGTCGGGGTGCGAGCCGTCCCAACCGGCCCGGATGGCATCGACGGTTGCCGTCAACAATTCGCGCGACTGGGCCAAGGCTCCGAGCTGAACCAACGAAGCAGCTCGCCAGATCGAAAAAGAAGGAGCCAGATCGAGCCCCTCCGTCGACCAGTCGACACTTTCCTGATACCGCTGCGCCAGGAAGAAGATCGCCGAAGCGTATGCGCGGTGCGCCGCTGTCGGAAGGGGCGACAGTGCCAACGATTGAGAGCACAACGCAACCGCCTTAGCATAGAATCCGCAATAAGCTTGAATCTGCGCTGCAGCGATCAACGTCCAGGAATCGTTCGGGTTGAGATCGACCGCCAGCTCGGCGTGCAGAATCGAATCCGTCGTCCTCCCGGCCAATTGATGCGCCCAAGCCACGCAAAGCTGGGCTCGCGAGTCCTGCGGGTCCAGTTGCACCGCGCGTTGCGCCAGCAGCAGCGTCGCGGAATGTTCCCTGCGGTTTCTGAACACTCCCGGAAAAACGATGTGCCTCGTGTTGTTGAGCTGAACGATGCTGCTAATGGCGGGTGAGAAATCCGGTGCTTCTCGGGCGACCCTCTCAAAGAGGTCCTGTGCGTTGCGCCAGTCTTCAGTGCTGAAACGCAGCACGTAATCCTGTCCGCGCAGCCAGGCATCATGCAGGCCTCCACTCAAGTCGGCATGGACAGACATGCGACGCTGGCGATCTGCGGAGAGGTTGATTTTCAGTGCGATCGCCATGGCACGAACGATGCGTTGTTGGGAGGCCAGGAGATCGGAGAGTTGCAGCGTGAACTGCTCGCTCCAGACGACGTTACCCTCGCCGTCAGCGAGGGTAGCGATCAATCGCATCCCCTCCAGCCCGCCGTACGCCGTCGCGTCGAAGACGTATTCTGCCGACGCAGCATCGGTGATGACGGCAGTCTTGGCACCTGCACCTGGCATTCGCACTGACCATTCGCGAAAACGCGCCAGACTGGCCATCAGCTCGTGCCGGAAGCCGTTGACCGTTGAGCGGAGCTGCTCGGGCAGGCCTGCCACGTCGAAGGCATTGACGGCAATGAACAAGCGCTGGGGACGCTTGATCGCCGGTGGTTCAGGAACCGCCACGACCCCATGGGCCAGCTTGGCATCCGCCGCGTCTCCCGGGCGTGCGCTCCAGCCGGTCTGCTGCTTGATCTGGACGACCAGGTCCTGAGTCTCTTGCGACGGCTCGATGTCGTAATCCTCCTCGAGCACGTCCCACAGGGCCTTGTACGCCTGGAGCGCACCACCGATCTGGCCCTGAGCGACGCGCACGCGGATCAGATGCCGGCAGCCGACCTCATGCGTCGGGTCCAGGTTGAGGAGGGCCTGCGCGATCTCGGCGCCCTCGCCCGCCGCCGCGTCGGCCGGAAGCGCATTCTCGAGCGCGACGATCAACCGCTCGTGCAGAACGTGACGTCGCGCGCGCACCCAGACTTGGAACGACGGGTCAACGACCTCGAGATTGACGAGAAGCGTGTCGGCGAGGCGCTGTGTGTCGAGCAATCGCGCGTGCACGCGGCCGGCCGCTGCGCTTTCCACCACCGCGTCTACGTCGCTCACAACCAGGGAACGCGCAAGCGAGAGGGTCAGCTTGCTTGGCTCGAAGCCCTCGAAGCCTGCTTCCTGCAGTGCGTCGTTCACTTCCTTGATCGACTGCCGCAGCGAATCGCGGGCCTGCTTGGTAGCTTTCTCGCTCCACAGCAGCCCCATCATGCGCTCGCGGCTTTCGCCGGCCGGCTCGCCGAGCGCGAGATAGGCAAGCAGCGCCTGCGCCTTCCGCGTCGGCAGGCGAACCAGCTTGCCGTCTATGCTGGCGGAAAACGGCCCCAGCATCGTCAAGCGAAGGCGACCCTCTGAGCCACCCGAATCCGGCGATGCAGTCGATGCGATTTCACTCGCGACGTTCAAGGTTCACTCCAGGATCGACAAGTGCATGCGAACATCACGGCGGGAACATTAGATCGAGGGAGGCAGTCGCGTAAATTGGCCTTCTTCGCACAGTCTTACCAAGCGGCTCTCAACGAACTAGAAGAGCGGCACTCCGCCGGTCGCCTGCTGCCCGCCTCCGGTGACTGCGATCGCCCTTCGCAGCCGCGCGCTCTCCAGCTGCGAGGGTTCGATCTGCAGGCCGGGGGCGATGACCCGGACGACAGGTATCGTGAACGCAGGGCGCGTCAGGTCCACGACGAAAGTGTCGATGCCCCGAGCCGCCAGCCGGGCTGCCAGCCAGCCGATCTGCTCGACCGGGTCGTCGCCCGGGGGCGCCTCGTGCCGTGCGGGCATGCCGCGGGGGTGCAGCAGCGAGCACGTGTCGGCGTCGATTTGCGTGGCGCGGACTAGGTGGTCGCGATCGCGATCATTGAGCCTCGACTCCCCCCCTTCCGCCCGCTTGGCCGCCACCACCGCGTGCGCGAGCTCGCACTGACACAGCTCCATGATCGCGCCGCGGGCAGCGCCGGCCAGCGTCGGGCGCGCGCCCAGGCCGCAGGCGAAGCCCTTGCCGTTCGCGTGGCTTGAAACTGCTGCAATCGCCGGAATGCCCAGGTCCGTCGTGATGTCGAGAAGCCATGTGCGGCGGCTCTCGTTGCCGCGCCGGAGCCCGGCCAGCAGCGCACCGGCCGCGCCCAGGGCCGGGTCCTCGAGTGCCAGCGGCCGGCCGCGCACCCCACCCCGCCACCAAAGACCGGCCGCGTCGCGCTCGACCAGCTCGCACAGGCCATGCAGCACCGCATCGGCCTTGGTGCGGCCGGCGGCACATCCGGTGCTGAGCAGGAACGGCGGGGTCATCCGCGCGCGTTCCGGAAGGCGCCGAAGGCAGATCTCGGCCGGCACCAGCATGGTGGCATCGCTCGTCAATCCGGTCGCCACCACGCAGTCGAACCTCGCGTCCTCGCTCCCCGATAGCAGGCTCTCGAGAAAGCCACGCCCCTCTCCGCTCGCGGCCTCCAGAATCTGCCCCACGCTGCTGGCGACGAGCGGCTCGTCACCCGCCTCGAATTGAGAGAGAAGCTCGACGCCCTCGCCGATGCATGCCTCGAAGGCGGCGCGCATCGACACACCCATGCCGCCCACCCCGGGAAGCCCCGCCCAGGCGTGGCCCAAGTCCACCATGCTCGGGTCCACCTCGGCTCCGAAGAATACGAGCCCCGGAGCTTCCGGTGCACTCAGCTGGAAGACGCGTGAGAAGCGCGCCGCGGCTCGCAACAGCGCCGCCCGGTTGGCGACCATCTCCGGCGCGCCGCCGAGTTCGGAGTCGTACTCCAACGTTCGCAACAGGGCGGCGACGTCATCGGGAGAGGGAACGCCCGGCGGGTTCGACAGGTGCTGGGCGGCGCGGCCGAAGACCCCCGCAAGCGCCGCCGCCGAAAGATTTTCTGCTCCAGCGGCCACGCCTGTGCTCCTCTCACCTCCTCATGCGTACGCTGCCTGCGCAACCGGCTTCGGCGGCGAGGGCGCAACATACGCTATCAGGCCCGCCATCGTTCCGATATCCGGCATGCACTCCTTGATTGCAGGCCCGAGTCCCGACCGTCCGAAGACAACGCGACCTAGTTACGCCCGTGCCTTGGACACTTCCGCAGGAGGCTCGGTCGGGGTGCGTTCGCGGAGCGCATCGACCAGGTACCACGCCTCCTCTTGGCCGAAGCCTTTGAGCTCGAGCGGACCGCACCGCTCCAGCATGAAGCGGTGCTCCAGGCTGGCCTTCGTACGCCGGGATACGAGTATGCGGTTGGGGGCGCTCTGGCCCTCGAGGCGCGAAGCAAGGTTCACGGTATCACCCCAGACGTCGTAGGTGAGCCGCTTGGCACCGATCACACCCGCCAGCACCGGGCCCGAGGCGATGCCGATCCGCAGCGAGAGCTCGACCTTCTGTTGTCGCGACACGCGCTCGAGGGCACCGAGCATCGCCAGCGCCATGCCTGCCATGCGCTCGGCATGATCGGCGGTGGCCTCGGGGACCCCCGCGGCAACCATATAGGCATCGCCGATTGTCTTGATCTTCTCCACGCGCCATTCCTCGGCAAGATCGTCGAAGGCGGAGACAAGGACGTTGAGCAGCTCGACCGTGCGCGCGGGCCCCAGCCGCTTTGCCAGGGTGACGAAGCCCTTGAGGTCGGCGAACAGCACGGACGCGTCAGCGAACTCGTCGGCAATGATGGTGCCCGGGGCCCGCCTGAGCCGCTCGACGATCGGGGTGGGCAGGATGTTGTGCAGGAGCCTGTCGGTTTCCTCCTGCGCCACCTCAGCTAGCCGGAATGCATAGTAGACGACGACCGAGACCACCAAGAATATCGAGACAACCGCCGTGATGTAGAGCTGATCGAGCTCGTAAGGCTGCACCGTGAGCGGGGCCCGTTCCTGGGTGAACAATGCCCAGGCCAGGATGTGGAGGACGAAGCTCCCGGTGATGAGTGCGATGATGAGCTTGAGCCGCGCCAGGCCCAAGATCACGAAGTAGCCGCCGATGGCGGCGAAGTACTGCATGTGCAGGCCGGATTCACGCCCGAGCAGGTAGGTGAGCACGAAGAGACCGATGCCTTCGGCGAAGGCCACCGAGAGCGCACCTGCAAGCTCATGGAAGCGATGCAGGAACGGTACCGCCAGCGTGACCGTGATGAGCACGAGGTTGATGATGATGACGGGCTTCCAGGTCTCGAAATCGAGGACCTGCCCCACTGTATAGACGAGCGTGAGGCCGGCGATGAGATAAGCCGCCACGTTCATGATCCTGAGCCGGCGGCGGACCGGCTCCGGATAACCAGCAGTGCCCGTCTCTGCGAGCCGCGTCAGCCGGCGGCGCCAAGTCCGCGCTCGGTCGCTGCTCAAAAAGGTTCCGAGGCGTCCCATGCGCATTGCGCACTCTCCTGGCCCGAGATCCATAGTGAACGATCGGGGATCGGCTCGCGACGCTCGACGACCGCCCCCGCCATAGAGATATGGCGGTGACTGCGCACGCCTCTAGTTGGTCTGTGCCTGCACGCCCTCCTGCAGCGCCAGCACCTGGCCAGCGAGATAGAGGGAGCCACAGATCAAGATGCGCAGCGGGCGGCCGTCGACCTTTTGCAGGCGGGTAAGCGCGGCTTCGACATCGGGTGCGGCATCGGCGGCAAGCCCGACGGAGACGGCGACCTTGGCCAGCGCAGCCGGTTCGTGGGTCGCCTCATGGCTGCCCGGGTTCGGCACGGTGACGACACGACGCACGAGGCCGCGGAAATGCGCAAGGAAGCCCGCGGCGTCCTTCTTTCCCATCATGCCGACGATCAGGCATACGGGCTTTGGGGCCCGCTCCTCGAGCTCGGCCAGCGTCTGTGCAATGGCCTCGGCTCCGGCAGGATTGTGGGCGCCGTCGAGCCACAATTCCGAGCCCGGCGCCAGCAGACGCGACAACGGGCCATTGTCGAGCCTCTGCATGCGCGCCGGCCAGCTCACGTCGACGAGGCCGCGCTCCACGCTCGCGTCCGTAACGCCCAGCTCCTTCAGCTGCAGGGCGGCGGCGATCGCCGCGCCGGCATTGGCGACTTGGTGTTGCCCCATCAGCGCCGGCAACGGCAGGTCCATCAACCGCTGCGCGCTCTGATACACGAGGCGGCCACGCTGCTCGAAGGCCTCGTAGTCCTCGCCCCAGACGGTGAGGGGCGCCTGCACGCTCCTTGCCTGAGAGCGGATGACGCCCAGGACTTCCTCTGGCTGGCGAGCGATCACTGCCCGCACCCCCGGCTTGAGAATGCCGGCCTTCTCACGCGCGATCAGGGCGATGCTGTCGCCCAGCCAGTCGGCGTGGTCCAAGGCGACGGGCGTGATCACCGTCAGCGCCGGACGGGCGACCACGTTGGTGGCATCGAGCCGGCCGCCGAGCCCCACCTCCAAAACGACTGCATCGGCCGGATGCTCGGCGAAGGCCTGGAAGGCCGCTGCCGTCGTGATCTCGAAGAACGTGACGGGTCCGCCGTCGTTGACGCGCCGAGTGCGCTCCAACAGCTCGACGAGCTCGGTCTCGCCGATCGGCCGTGCCTTGCCGTCTGCGCCAGCAAGCTCGATGCGCTCGTGGAAACGCACGAGGTGCGGCGAGGTGTAGACATGGATGCGCTTGCCGGCAGCCTGCAGCATGGCCTTCAGCAGCGCCGCAGTCGAGCCCTTGCCGTTGGTGCCGGCAATATGAATGACGGGGGGCAGCCGGTGCTGCGGATTGCCGAGCTTGGCCAGCAGCGCCTCGATGCGGCCGAGCGACAGATCCATGCGCCGCGGGTGCAGCGCCTTGAGCTCGGTCAGCAGCTCGTCACTCGTGTACATGGCGCCCCGTAGCACACTCGCAGGGAAACGCTAAGGGGGGCCATGGCGTCATTGCCGCGAGCGCGAAGCGCGTCGGCGGAAATCTAGTCACAATCTGGGCATATGCGGCCCTATACCCTCTCAGCGCTCCGGAGCGCCAAGAGGTCAGTTCAGCGGACCGGGCTTGGTGCGGGGCTTGGCGGGATCTCGGGTAGTCTCGCACGTCTCGAAGCGCTCGCTCTCGTGAAGGGGCTCGGCGTCCAGCACGTCGTCGTAGGATCGCGCCAGCGTCTCGATCGTCGTGCCGTCGACCACGCTGCCGTTGAGATGGCCGTTGTCCTTGGCGGCCATCGGCCTAGAGACGCGCGCCGCGGCGGCGTTGCCAGTGAAGATCCGACAAAGGCGGGACAGCGTCTCGCGCAGCTGGTGGCGATGCACGACCATGTCGATCATCCCGTGCGCAAGCAGGTACTCTGCCTTCTGGAAGCCCTCCGGCAGCTGCTCTCGAATGGTCTGCTGAATGACGCGCGGACCGGCGAAGCAGATGAGCGCGCCGGGCTCGGCGATGTGCACGTCCCCTAGCATGGCGTAGGACGCGGTGACGCCACCCGTGGTCGGGTCGGTCAGCACGACGAGATAGGGCAGGCGCGCCTCGCGCAGCATCTGCACGGCAATGGTGGTGCGCGGCATCTGCATGAGCGAAAGGATGCCCTCCTGCATGCGCGCCCCACCCGAGGCCGCAAACAGGATGAAGGGAGTGTGCTTCTCGACCGCGCGCAGCATGCCGGCGATCACGGCCTCGCCCGCTGCCATGCCGAGCGAGCCCGCCATGAAGCGGAAGTCCTGGGCGGCGGCGACGACCTCTTGGCCCTCGAGCCGGCCTTCGCCCACGAGTACCGCGTCTTGCAGCTGCGTTTCGCTCCTGATGGACTTGAGGCGGTCGCTGTAGCGCTTGCCGTCGCGGAACTTCAGCGGGTCGTGGGGGACATCCCGCACCGACACGATCTCGCACTCGCCGTTGTCGAAAAGATGCGCCAGACGCTTCGGCGCCTCCATGCGCATGTGGTAGTTGGAGCCGGGGATGACGAACTGGTTGGCTTCCAGGTCTTTGTAGAAGACCATCTGCCCGGTATCGGGGCACTTCACCCACAAGTTGTCCGGCAGCTCGCGCTTGGTGGTGAGCAGGCCCCGGATCTTGGGACGGATATTGTTGATCCAGTTCACGCGTATCGTGCTCCTTCAGCACCGCTCCCGGCATGCAGCCGGTCTCGCTTGCCCTGCCCTGACCATCTGGTGTCAATTTGGTGCCCAGCTTAGGCGGGGCGCAACGCCTGCGATAGGCTTTTCACCAGATCTAGGACTTTGGGCACTGTTTTTCCAGTCGATTCGCCCTTCGGGCCCAAGCTTTCCCTGACGGCATTGACCAGCGCCGAGCCCACCACGACGCCGTCTGCACCGGCAGCTATGGCCTTGACCTGTTGCGGAGTTTTCACCCCGAAGCCTACAGCGATGGGCAGTCGCGTCGATCTCTTGATACGTGCAATGTGCGAATGAACGGCTGCAACGTCGGGCTCCGCCGTTCCCGTGACGCCGGTAATGGAAACATAGTAAAGAAACCCTGACGTGTTCGCCAACACCGCCGGCAGGCGCTTGTCGTCCGTGGTGGGCGTGGCGAGGCGGACGAAGTTGAGGCCGCGCGCGATGGCCGGCAGGCAGAGCTCCTCGTCCGCTTCGGGCGGCACATCGACGATGATGAGCCCGTCCGCGCCGGCGGCCTTCGCGTCGTCGAGGAACGCCTCGCGCGGGTAGACGTAGACGGGATTGTAGTAGCCGAAGAGGATGAGAGGCGTGTCCTCGTCGTGCCGGCGGAACGAGCGCACGAGATCGAGCGTCTTGTGCATCTTGTGGCCCGCCTTGAGCGCTCGCAGCGAGGAGGCCTGGACCGCCGGGCCGTCGGCCATGGGATCGGAGAACGGCATGCCGAGCTCGATCAGGTCGGCGCCGGCAGCCGGCAGGCCCAGCAGGATCTTCTCCGACGTGGCGTAGTCCGGATCGCCGGCCGTGACGAACGTCACCAGCGCCTTGCGCCCCTCTTGTCTGAGCGCGCTGAAGCGTCGATCGATACGCAAGTGTTGGGTCATGAATTCGAGGCAGTGGGCAATAGGCAGTTGGCAGTAGAAATGCTCATTGCCTATTGCCTACTGCCTACTGCCTCCTTTCACATCTTCATTCCCAAGTGGCCGGCGACGGCGAAGATGTCCTTGTCGCCGCGGCCGCACATGTTCATGACCAGGAGATTGTCGCGCGCCAGCGTCGGCGCCAGCTTCTCGACGAAGGCCAGCGCGTGCGCCGGCTCCAGCGCCGGGATGATGCCTTCGAGTCGGGTGCACAGCTGGAAAGCGGCGAGCGCCTCCTTGTCGGTGATGGCGACGTATTTCACGCGGCCCGACTCCTTGAGCCAGGAATGCTCGGGTCCGACGCCCGGATAGTCTAGGCCCGCCGAGATCGAATGGCCTTCGAGGATCTGTCCGTCCGCATCCTGCAGCAGATAGGTGCGGTTGCCGTGCAGCACGCCTGGCTTGCCGCCGGTCAGCGATGCGCAATGCCCGTCCAGCACGTCGAGACCATGCCCGCCCGCCTCCACGCCGTAGATCGCCACGCCTTCGTCATCGAGGAAGGGATGAAAGAGGCCGATTGCGTTGGAGCCGCCGCCGATGCAGGCGACCAGCGTGTCGGGCAGCCGGCCCTCGCGCTCCAGCATCTGCTCGCGCGCCTCCCGGCCGATCACCGACTGGAAGTCGCGCACCATGGCCGGATAGGGAGCCGGACCGGCGGCGGTGCCGATGATGTAGTAGGTGTCACGCACGTTCGCGACCCAGTCGCGCAGCGCCTCGTTCATGGCGTCCTTCAGTGTCTGCGCGCCCGACGTGACGGCGTTGACCTTGGCGCCCAGCAGCTTCATGCGGAACACATTGGGTTTCTGGCGCTCCACGTCGACCGCGCCCATGAAGATCTCGCACGGCAGTCCGAAGCGGGCGCACACCGTCGCCACCGCCACACCGTGCTGGCCAGCGCCCGTCTCGGCGATGATGCGCGTCTTGCCCATGCGCTTGGCGAGCTGGATCTGGCCCAGGCAGTTGTTGATCTTGTGGCTGCCGGTGTGATTGAGCTCGTCGCGCTTGAAGTAGACTTTGGCGCCGCCGAGGTGCTCGGTCAGGCGCTCGGCGAAATAGAGCGGGCTCGGCCGGCCGGCGTAGTGGGCGTTGAGTGCGTCGAGCTCTCGCTGGAAGGCGGGGTCGGCCTTCGCATCCTCGTAGGCACGACCGAGCTCGAGGATCAGGGGCATCAGCGTCTCGGCAACGAAGCGCCCGCCGAACAGGCCGAAGAAGCCCCGCTCGTCGGGGCCGGCGGAATAGGTGTTGAGCTTCGGCTCGTGCGCTTTCTTTGTCTTCGTTGCCATGTGCGATGACCTTGCCACAGCGTCATCCCCGCGAAGGCGGGGACCCACGCAACCCTCCGTTTGCACGACGATAGTGGCGTGAGTGCCCGCCTTCATGCCGGAGGCGTGTCTTCAACACGACGCGGGCACGACCTTATACGCCCTTTGCCGCGCGAAGGAAGCGGCGGATGAGTTCCGGGTCCTTTTCGCCGGGGCTCGACTCGACGCCCGAGGAGACGTCGACGGTCGTCGCCCCCGTCAGGCGGATGGCCTCGGCGACATTGTCGGGGGTGAGCCCGCCCGAGAGCACGAACGGCATTCCCTCGGTGACGCCCAGCAGCGTGCGCCAGTCGAAGGGCGCGCCGTTGCCGCCGGGACGCGCGCTGTCGGCCGGTGCGAGGGCATCGAACAAGATGAGGTCGGCGGCGGGGGAAAATTGCCGCGCCGCATGGGCGTCCTCGGCCGTCTCGACCGGAACCGCCTTCACGACGGGAATGCCCCAGCGGGCACGGACCTCGGCCACCCGCGTCGGCGTCTCGTATCCATGCAGCTGGATGAGATCGGGTGCGGCGGAGGCAACCACCTGGGCTATGAGCGCATCGTCGGGGTCGACCATCAGGGCGACAATCCTGGCCCGGCCGCGAGCCCTGTCGGCCAGCGCCTTTGCCACCGCGAGGGTCACGTTGCGCGGGCTGGGCGGAAAGAACACGAGACCGACGAAGTCGGCGCCGCCGGCCAGCGCCGCCTCCAGCGCCGCCTCCGTCTTCAGGCCGCAGATTTTGACTTTCGTCGGCATGGGTCTTGGTGAGTAGTGAGATGGTGAGTAGGCTTCAGCCCTGACGATTCACTACTCACTATCTCATCACTCACTACTCACTCTTACTGTAAACTGCAATCGCCGCGGCCAGATCCTCGATGGCGGCGCCGACGGATTTGAAAAAGGTGATTTCCTCCGACATTTGCCGCCCGGCGACGGTCCCACGGGTGAGATCGAACAGATCGCCGAGGACGGCCTCCTTGCCGATCACGCCGGAGGCCAGCGGCTGGACGATGTCGCCGGCCTCGGCAAAGGCGCCGGGGCGGGTATCGACGAAGATGCGAGCGCGGCGCACGACCGCATCATCGGTCTCGCGCATGCTGGGCTTGTAGGCGCCGACGCAGTCGACGTGGGTGCCGGGCG
>VBAB01000045.1 GCA_005888525.1 Alphaproteobacteria bacterium | reverse complement strand
CCACCGTCGTAGCGGCTGATCTCCTGCTGTCCGGGAGGGAAGCCCGATGGAACCGGACAAACGTGTGTCCCAGCTGGTGCGCACCCTCGTATTGCGTCATATGACACGTCTTCGGGGCCGCGGCGTCAAGGGCAGGCCGTCTGGTCAGTCACGCGGCTGGGGCTGGCCCGGGGGGCCGCCCAGCTGATAGGTCGGCTGCGGCAGGCTCGCGGCCTTGCGCGTGGACTCACCCACCGCGGAATCTCCACGGGCCTGGCCCAGCTCGCGCAGATACGCCACGTTCTGCTCCGCCTTGGCTAGCGGCAGGGCAGCTTGGCCAGCCGATCGGGCTTCCTCGTATCTGCCGCGCAAGCCCAGCACCAGTGCCAGGTTCTCCTGCATCTGCGAAGTTCTCCCCGCGCTGCGCTGGGCCTTGCGCAGGAGTTGCTCGGCCTCGGCCACCTTGCCGTCGAGCGCGTAGGAGAGGGCCAGGTTGTTGAGCACGCTCGGCTGATCGGGGGCCAGCGCCAGCGCCTTGGCGAGCTGCAGCTGCGCTTCCTGCTGCTTGCCGCGACTTGCGAGCGCCGCGCCGAGGGCCGAATGCAGGCGCCAATCGGGCGCCTTTGGATCATGGGCTTGGCGTAGCAGTTTCTCTGCCGTGGCAGCATCGCCCAGCTCGAGGGCAAGCAGCCCGCGCTCCAGGTGCAGTCGGCGGTCACCGGGTTTGGTGGCTGCCGCCCGGTCTAGCACGGCCAGCGCCTCCGGTTTGGCGTTATTCGCCCGTAGCGCCCGCGCATGGGCGAGCGCCGCGTC